>JAUIEL010000423.1 GCA_030428825.1 bacterium | reverse complement strand
CTCGTCGAGGCGGCGACGGCGGAGGAGGTGCTCGGCGAGCCCCTCCTCGGCGAAGGTCGTCTGCGGGTGGCCCGCTCCGAAGACGCGGCGGATCCGCTCGAGCACGTCGCGATAGACCGCCTCCGCTTCCGCGGTCCGGCCGAGCCGGTCGAGCGCGACGGCGAGGGCGCGGCGCGCGGCGAGGGTGCGCCCGTGCTCGGGGCCGAGGGTCCGGGCGCGCCCCTCGGCGATCTCCTCGAGGAGCGCGGCGGACTCCTCGCCCCGGCCGAGCCTCCGGGCGAGGAGATCGGCCGTCCGGAGCGTGTCCTCGTGGTGACTGCCGAGCGCGCGCCGCTGCCGCTCGAGCGCGCCCCGAAGCCGAGCCCCCGCGTCGTCGTCCGCCCCGGCCGCCGCCCGGACGGCGTCCGCCCGGAGCGTCGTCGGATGGTCGGGCCCGAACCGCGCGGCGCACCGTCGGACCAGGAGCTCCGGGTCGACGTCGGCGGGGACCGAGCCGACGTGCTCGAACGCGGCGAGCGCGTGTCCGACCCGGGCCTCGAGCGCGATCGCGGACGCTTGGCCGAACTCCGCCCGGAGGAGGTCGGCCGCGCGCGCGAGCTGCTCGAGCCCCTCTCGCGACCGCGCGAGGTGGAGGTACGTCTCGCCGATCGCCCGGCGCAGGGTCGCCTCGACCTCCGGCGGACGCTCCGCCCCGATCGCCCCCGCGGCCTGCTCCAGCACGTCCGTCATCGCGACGTCGACGCCGCTCGCGTACGGGCTCGCCGCGGTCAGCATGTCGCGCAGGAACGCCAGCGCCGCGGCCGCCCTGTCGCGTTCGGTCGCCGTCCGGCGCTGCTCGGCGCGGGACCGTTCGAGCCCGGCCGCGAACGTCGCCAGGGCCACGATCAGGAAGAGGAGGGCCGCCGCGGCGCCGGCGGTCAGCCCGCGGTGACGGCGGACGAACCGGCCGAGGAGGTAGGTCGGTCGGGGGGCGCGGGCCGTGATCGGTTCGTGGCGCCGGCTCCGGCGAAGGTCGGCGGCGAGCTCGGAGACCGTCGCGTACCGGCGCTCGGGCTCCTTGGCGAGCGCCCGCATGACGATCGTGTCGAGGTCCCCCCGGAGAGACCGGTCGACCCTGCTCGGCGACGCGGGGATCTCCTCGGCGACCCGTCGGGCGGCGCCGGTCAGCGAGTCGGAGCGGACGTCGACCGGGAGCCGGCCGGTCAGGAGCTCGTACAGAAGGACGCCGAGCGAGTAGACGTCGGAGCGGACGTCGAGGTCGGCGGGGTCGCCGTCGAGCTGCTCGGGGCTCATGTACGGCAGCGTGCCGACCACCACCCCCGGCGCGGTCCTCGGGGCGGCGGACGGGAGGTCCTTGGCGATCGCCCGCGCGACCCCGAAGTCGAGCACCTTGACCCGTGGGACGCCGTCGTCGTCGGTGGCGACCAGGATGTTCCCCGGCTTCAGGTCGCGGTGGATCACGCCGCGCTGATGGGCGTGCTGGACGGCGTCGCAGACGTCGAGGAAGAGGTCGAGGCGGCCGTCGCGCCCGAGGCGGCCCGCGAAGGCCGTCAGCGGGACGCCGTCGACCAGCTCCATCGCGAACCACGGCACCGCGAGCGTCGCGCCCTCGACGCCCTCCTCGTGGATCCCCGCGTCGTGGATCGGCGCGATCCCCGGGTGGGAGAGGCGGCCGAGGATCTCGACCTCGTCGCGGAACCGCCGGACGGCGTCGCCGGAGAACGCGCTGGGGCGGAGGATCTTCAGCGCCACGCGCCGCGCCGGCGTCTCCTGCGCCGCCTCGTAGACGATGCCCGCGCCGCCCTCGCCGACCGCGCGGACGATCCGGTACGGGCCGACGAGGCGTCCCTCGAGCGAGAGGCCGCCGCCCTCGGCGAGCAGGTCCTCGACCGCGTGCGCCACGACCGGCCCGTCCAGGAGGTCGTGTCGGGTCTCGCTCGCCCGCAGGAGCGCCTCGACGCGGCGGCGGACCGACGGGTCGTCCCTCGACGCCCGCGCGAGGAGCGCGGCCCGCGACGCCGGCGCCTCCTCGAGGCAGGCGGCGAGCAGGCGCTTCACCGCCGGCCAGGCGCGAGCGTCGTCCGGATCACGGTCCGCCATTCCGCGTCCCTCCCGGCCGGAGGCGGTCGAGGAGCCAGGCGCGCGCGCACGCCCACTCCCGCTTCACGGAACGCGGCGAGACGCCGAGGACCTTCGCCGTGTCGTCGACGGTCAGGCCGCCGAACGTGCGAAGGACGACCACGCGAGCCATCCGCCCGTCGACGCGCTCCAGGTCGGCGAGCGCCTCGTCGAGCGCCAGCAGATCCTCGTCGTCGACCTCCCGGTCGGTGTCCGGGAGGAGCGCGGCCTCGTTCAGCGTCAGGCGGAGGCGTCCGGCGCCGGCGCGGTTCGTCCCGCGGCCGCGGGCCCGGTCGATCAGGACGCGCCGCATCGCCTCGGCCGCCGCGGAGAAGAAGTGCGCGCGGTTGTCGAAGCCGGCGCCGGTCCGGCCGAGGACCCGGAGGTACGCCTCGTGCACGAGGTCGGTCGCCGACACGGTCCGCGCGCCGTGCTCCCGCCGGAGTCGGCCGCGGGCCAGCGCCCGCAGCTCGTCGTAGACGAGGGGGATCAGGGCGTCGCGCGCGGCGGCCTCGCCGTCCTGCATCGCGACCAGCAGGCGGGTGATCTCGTGCTCCGGCTCCGGCAAGCGGGAACTCCGTCCTCCGCGGAGCCCCGAGTATCGCACGGATCGTCGCGGCGGACCACCCGGCCGCCGCCCGCGGCGGGGGGCGACGGCCGATCGTGGCGCGGTCGGGCTCCTCACTCGATCACGATCGCGGCGACGTTCGACAGGTTCCCCGGCGTGCCCGACAGGATCGGGCCGTTCAGGAGGAGCGCCTGCATCACGATCGTGATCGGCGTCGGGAACGGCGGGATCGTGAACGTCAGGCTGCTCGGCGTCGGGGCCCACGGGAGCATCAGGAACGTCCCCGCCGGATTCGGGCCGAGCGGGCCGTACGGGAAGAGCTCCAGGCCGGTCGCCTCGGCGTCGGAGAGGAACAGCAGCGTGTTCGCGGCGGAGGTCCCCTGGACGGAGATCGTGAGCGAGCCGCCGACGGTCGGGCTCCCGGTGACCTCCAGTCGGACGTTCGAGAACTCGAGGGCGCCCATGTCGATGCGGGCGACGCCGTCGAGGTCGCCGTCCGTGAACCGGGGCACGCCGGACCCGTCGAACCCGGTCGCGAGGTCGGCGGGGTCGCCGGCGTCGACGCAAGGAGAGCCGGGCGAGAGGGTCAGGTCCCCGGTCGCCGCGTTCGCGAAGCGCGGGTCGCCGGCGAGGTTCCCTTCGAGCCCCGCGACGAGCCCCGATCCGAGCGAGTAGGCGACCTGACCCGCCGAGGGGACGTAGCCGGCGAACCCGCCGCCCGCGTTCCCGAACGCGGCCGCGCTCCGGACCGTGCCGCTCCCGAGGAGGCGGACGCCGACGCCGCCGTTCGACGCGGCGGTGACCCGCCGGACCGCCCCGGAGTTCAGCAGCGCGAAGCCGTCGCCGCCGCAGCTCCAGGCGATCAGGTCGGCCGCGTCCGCGACCGCGTCGATCTCGAACCCGTCGGCGAGGCACCCGTCGACGCGGACGTGCCGCAGCGACACGAGCGGGCTCGCGGCCCGGAGGCCGACGAGGCCGAGCCCTCCCGCGAAGCGGACGCGGAGGTGGCGCACCGTCGACGGCGACGTCGTCCCGGTGAACCGGAGTCCGTGCCACTGGCCCGGCGCGCCGGGGGTGGCGGGGCCGTCGGAGTCCGTGTCGCCTCCGAAGTCGTCGTCGTCGAACGACGTGATCACGACGGGGGCGTCCCACTCGCCGAGGACGTCGAGCGCGCCGTCCACGTTGAAGTTCGACCCGATCATCTTGACGATCACGCCGGCCTCGAGGGTGAGCGACCTCCCCGCGGCGACGGTGCACGACGCCGCGAAGACGAGCGCGCCGTTCAGCACGTTCTCGACGCCGATCGTCACGTTCCCGGTCGGGCTCGGGTCGGCGACGCTCATGAAGTCGCCGCCGTTCCCCGAGGCCTCGTTGTCCGAGAAGTTCGGGACGTGCCCGGCGAGGAGGCCGCCGACCGCCTCCTCCCCGTTGTCGCGGAACGTGCAGCCGGACACGGTCATGTCGTTGGCGAGCGCGTTGAAGTCGATCGCCTTCCGGGCGCCGAGCTCGATCGTGCTGTTCGTCAGCGTCCCGTAGAACCCGGCCTGCTCGCCGTGGATCGCCGAGCGGAAGGTCGACCCGTGGTACCGGATCAGGACGCGGTCGAGGACGTTCCCGGTCGACGTGGAGTGGAAGAGGATCCCCCGCCAGTCGCCGGGCGCGGGCGAGGTCAGGGCGCCGTCGTCGTTCGTGTCCCCTCCGTGCGCGTCGTCGGCGAACGACGTGAAGACGACCGGGTCGGTGGCGGTCCCGACCGCGTTCAACGTGCCGGCGATCGTGAGGGAGTGGTTCGTGCCGACGAACTTCAGCGTCGAGCCGGGCGCCACGGTCAGCGTCCGCCCGGCGGGCACCGTGACGGTCGTGTCGAGCATCAGCGTGTCCCGCAGGAGGTTCGGGGGGCCGATGGCGGTGTCCGCGGTCAGCGTCCCGAACTGGACGCGGAGCACGTCGAGGCCGTTCCCCGACGCGGTGTTGTCCAGGAGGTTCGGGACGTGGTCGAGGCGGACGTCGTCGACCGCCTCGTTCGCGTTGTCCCGGAACGTGCATCCGGAGACGGTCAGGCCGTTGGCGAACCCGTTGAAGTCGATCGCGCTCAGCCCGCCGAGCTCGATGACGCTGTTCGAGAGCGTCCCGTCGAAGCCGGGCTGCTCGGCGGTGATCGCCGAGCGGAAGCTCGCCCCGTGGTACCGGAGGAGGAGGTGGTCGAGCACGCTCCCGGTCGACGTGGAATGGAAGAGGATCCCGCGCCAGTCGCCGGGGGCGGGGCTCGTCAGGGACCCGTCCTGGTTCGAGTCGCCGCCCTGGGTGTCGTCCTTGAACGAGGTGAAGACGATCGGATTGCCGGCGCTCCCCGCGGCGAGGAGCGTTCCGGCCACATTGAGCTGCTTTCCGCCCAGGACCTTCAGGATCGTGCCGGGAGCGATCGTGAGCGTCTTCCCGGCCGGGACCGTGATCGTGTTGGTGACGATGCAGAGGCCGGGGCCGATCGGTCCGGTCGTGTCGTCGGAGAGGTCGCCGGCGAGGTTGGCGGCGGGGGCCGCGGCCGGGAGGGCGAGGGCGAGCGAGAGCGCGAGCAGGGGAATCTGGGGCGGGATCGAGCGGTTCATTGGGCTCCTCGGAGTGGGATCGGGGGGGATCCCGCGCCGGGGGCGCGGGAAACGAACGCGCTCCATGCGGGCGCCGGGCCGGCGGGGGGCCAGCGAGTTCGAGAAAAAGGCCGAGGGCCGGCGGGGCGGGCCGCCGCGTCGCTCAGTGCGCCTCGAGCCAGTTCTTCCCCGTCCCGACGTCGACGACGAGCGGGACCTCGAGTTCGAACGCCTTCTCCATGACGTCGACGACCGTCTCCCGCGCGCGGTCGAGCTCGGGCTCCGGCACGTCGAGGACGAGCTCGTCGTGGACCTGGAGGATCATGCGCGCGTCGAGGCGCTCGCTCGCGAGCCGCTCGTGGAGCCGGAGCATGGCGACCTTGATCAGGTCGGCGGCGCTCCCCTGGATCGGCGTGTTCACCGCGACGTTCCGGGCCATCGCCGCCATCCGCGGGTGCTTCGAGTCGAGCTCGGAGATGTACCGGCGCCGCCCGAGGAGCGTCGTCACGTAGCCGTTCCCCCGCGCGTCCTCGAGCGTCCGGTCGAGGAACTCTTTCACACCGGAGAACGTCCGGAAGTACGCCTCGATGAACTCCTGCGCGTCGCCGACCGACATCCCGGTCTCCTGGGCGAGCCGCTGCGGGCCCATCCCGTAGACGACGCCGAAGTTGATCGCCTTGGCGCGGCCCCGCAGGTCGGGCGGGACCTCGCCGATCTCCATCCCGAAGATCAGGCTCGCGGTCCAGCGGTGGACGTCCTTCCCCTCCCGGAACGCGCGGCGGAGCTGCTCGTCCCCCGAGAGGTGCGCGAGGATCCGGAGCTCGACCTGGGAGTAGTCGGCGGAGAGGAGGAGGTTCCCCTCCCGCCGCGGGACGAACGCCTCGATCCCGCCGGAGCGCTTCGCCAGCGCGATCACCTGACTCGCGGCCTCGTCGGCGCCGATCATCCACAGCAGGTCTCCCATTCCTTCGGTCATCGCCGTCGCGACGTACCCGGGCTTCGCCGTCACGACGTCGACGCCGTAGCGACTCAGCCGGTTCCGCAGCGCCTCGAGGTAGGTTGTCAGGGCGGCCTTGGACGTGCAGTAGGCCGGGTTGCCGCGGCGGCCG
>JAUIEL010000422.1 GCA_030428825.1 bacterium | reverse complement strand
AGCATGACGAGTTGCTCGGGACGAATGAGACCATCGACGAGCGCAACCGTTTCATGGAGGCGGTGCTGTCGGGCGTGACTGCCGGCGTGGTGGGTGTCGATGCGGATGGCACCGTCAACCTCGTGAACCCTTCGGCGGAGGAGCTGCTTGGGCTCAAGGGCGCGGATCTCGTCGGAACGCAGCTCGCCGACGCCGTGCCCGACACCCCGCTCCGCGCCCGCGAGCGACGGAACCGCGAGGAACGGATCGCCGACGCGATCGACCGGCGCGATCGCGAGGCGGCGCTCGAGGCGGCGGGCGCCCTCCTCGCCGACGAAGGAGGGGCGGACCCGGTGCGCCGCGCCGTCCTGACCGCGGTCCTCGGGAGCGACGACGCCGACGCCCCCCGCGCCTTCGCGGCCGTCGCGGCGCTCCTCGCCGTCGCCCGCTCGGTCGGATGGCCCGCCGCGCGCGGCTCGCTCCTCCGCGCGGTCGACCTGCTGGCGGCCGAGCGCCGGCCGTAGTCCCCGCGTCGGGGCCCGACGACGCGGTCAGGGGGCGGACGGCGACTCGACGATCACGTAGTCGACGCGATCCCCGACGTCGAGCGCCTCGACCACGTCCATCCCCGCCACGACCCGCGCGAAGACCGTGTACCGCGCGTCGAGCCGCGGCTGCGGCCGGAACGTCACGAAGATCTGGCACCCGCCGGTGTCGAGCCCGGCGTCCGGCATCCCGACCACGCCGGACGCGTACCGGATCGGGTTCACCTCGCTCCGGAGCGACGCGCCGCCGGTGCCGTAGCCGTCGCCGCGCGGGTCGAGCCCCTGGATCACGAACCCCGGCACCATCCGGTGGAACGTCAGCCCGTCGTAGAACCCGGCGCGGCACCGCTCGAGGAAGAGGAGCGCGTGGTGCGGCGCCTCGTCGGGCATCAGCTCCAGCTCGAACGGACCGCGGTTCGTCACGAGCCGGACGCGCGGCCGCGACGCCTCGTAGGTGAAGTCGACGCCGTAGCGCGGCACGATCACCCGCTCGGGCGGCGGGCGACGCGGGAGCTTCGGGATCGATCCGCCGAGCCGCGCCAGCTCCGCGCGGGCCTGGAGGCGGACCTGCCGCTCGTCGTCCCGCAGCGCCTCGCCGAGCGCGTCGAACGCCGCGCGCCCGCCGAGCGCCCCGAGCGCCTTCACGATCGAGATCCGGGTCTCGACGAAGTCCGGCCCCGGCGAGTCGTCGAGCGCGTCGACCAGCGCCGGCACGAGCTGCGTCCGTCCGAGCGCCCCCGCTGACGTCGCCGCCGCCTCGCGCAGCGCGACCTCCCGCGTCGCGAGCGCGTCCTCCAGCCACGGGTCCGCCTCCTCCGCCCGGTCGGGGAAACCGCCGAGCGCCGCGAGCGCGGCCGTCCGCACCGCCAGGTCCGGGTCATCGAGGAGCGTCACGACCAACGGGTGCCCCGCGCCGTCCGGGAGCGCCGCCGCCGCGCGGGCGAGCCGGCTCCGGAGGTACTTCGACGGACCGGCCGCCCCCTCGATCGCGAGGACCGCGCGGTACCGGGCGAGCGCCTCCGCCGGCGGGAGGACGACCGCCAGCCCGTCCGCCGCCGCCCCGCGGACCGAGTCGCTCGGATCCGCGAGCGCGGAGACGAGCGCGGCGACGACCTCCGGCCCGGCCCCCTCCGCCCCGAGGGAGTCGGCCGCCGCCGCCCGCGCGTGAGGGCTCGGGTGTCCCGGCGCGTCGCCGGCGCCGACGATCGCGACCAACGCCGATCGCGCCGCCTCGTCGTCCACCCCGTCGAGCCCCTTCGCCGCCTCGACCACGACCCGCCAGTCCGGGTCTCCGAGCGTCTCGACCAGCGCCGCCACCGTCTCCGCGGGGGGCGCGCCCGGCATCGCCGCGAGCGCCTCCGCCGCGAAGAGACGGACCCGCGGGTCGGGGTCGGCGAGCGCCTGCAGGAACCGCGGCCGGAACGCCTCCGCGCCGAGCTTCCCCCCGGCGTGGACCGCGCGCCACCGCACCTCCGCGCTCTCGTCGTGGACCATCCGCTCGCCGAGCGACCGAAACGGACCGAACGCCCGCCCCTCCAGCGCTCCCGGACGCCCGCCGAGCATCCTCCCGAGCGCCAGCGCCGCCGCGCCCCGCACCGCCGGCGACGGGTCGTCGATCGAGTCGAGCAGCGAGATCAGCCCGCGCTCGTCCCCGCTCATCCCGAGCGCCCGCGCCAGGTCGGCCCGCGTCCGGTCGTCCGACACCAGGATGAACCGCTCGACGACGTCGACGATCGACGGGTGCTCGGTCCGGCCGATGGCGAAGATCGCCTCCGAGCGGAGCTGCGGGACGGTCTCGCGTCCGAGCGCGTCGACCAGCATCGGGATCGCCGCGGCGTCCCCGATCCGGGCCAGCGCGCGGTACGCGGCGAACCGGACCGCCGGCTCGTCGTGCCGGAGCGCCTCCGGGAGGATCGGGTCATCGACGTCCCGGACGTCCTCCGCCACCAGCACCCGCTCGACCCACCCGGCGACGTCGGATCGATCGGGCGTCGACGTCCCGCCGCCGCCGACGCAGCCGGCGAGGAGGGACACGGAGCCGAGGAGCAGGGAGACGAACGGGAGGCGGGCCGCGATCATGCGCCTCAATCTATGAGGCCGCGCGCGGAACCGCGAGCCGGCGCCGGGCGGCGCGCTTCAGTCGCGGAGGTCGTCCGGCCGGAACGCCGGGGTGGCGAAGCGGTACTTGTCGGTCGCGATCAACGGCTCGGCGCTGCAGGCCGGGTGGTCGGGGCGCGTGCGCTCGGGCTCGCCCTTGGCGCGTTCCCCGTCCGACTCCGCTTCGCGGACCGTGACGTCCGCCATCAGTCCGGTCATGTCCATACCCCTCTCCGTCGTTCGCCGAACCGGGCGCCGGGGCGGGTCATGCCGGCGCTTCTCTTCGTTCCCAGACCTGTAGTATACCGAGGGTCGAGACGGGCCGATACCCCGCGCGTCCGGCCTCCCCCCTCGGTCCACCGCCGGGGGCCCCACGGGGTCGGGCGTCCGACACGCGCCCCGAAACCTCTTCCGAGAACCGAGTTCCGTCGATGAACCAGCGCCGCTCGACCCGCTCCGTCCGGATCGGAGACCTCACCCTCGGGTCGTCCGACCCGATCCGCGTCCAGTCGATGACCACGACGGACACCGCCGACCGGGACGCGACCCTCGCCCAGATCCGGACGCTCGAGGCGGCCGGGGCCGAGCTGATCCGCATCACCGTGCCGAACCGCCCGTCGGCCGCGAACATGGCCACGTACAAGGCGGCGATGTCGGTCCCGCTGATCGCGGACATCCACTTCGACTACCGGATGGCGCTCCTGTCGATCGAGGCCGGGGTCGACAAGGTCCGGATCAACCCGGGGAACATCGGGTCGGAGGCGCGCGTGCGCGAGGTGCTCCGCGCCGCCAAGGCGGCCGGGTGCGCGGTCCGGGTCGGCGTGAACTCCGGCTCGGTCGAGAAGGACCTGCTCGAGAAGTACGGCTGGCCCTCCCCCGAGGCGCTCGTCGACTCCGCGCTCCGCCACCTCGCGACCTGCGAGGACGAGGGGTTCGACCAGGTCGTCGTCTCGATCAAGTCGACCGACGTGAAGACGTGCCTCGCCGCGAACCGGCTGCTGGCGGAGCGGACCGACGTCCCGCTCCACCTCGGCATCACCGAGGCGGGGCGCCCGGGCTACGGCACGATCAAGTCCGCCGTCGGCATCGGCGCGCTGCTGCTGGAGGGGATCGGCGACACGATCCGGGTCTCGCTCACCGCGCCGCCGGAGGAGGAGATCCCGGTCGCGTTCGACATCCTGAAGGCGACCGGCGCGCGCGTCACCTCGCCCGAGCTGATCGCCTGCCCGACCTGCGGCCGGATCGACATCGACCTCGAGAAGCTGATGAACGAGATCGAGCACCGCCTGCACGGGGAGAAGCTCCCGGTGAAGATCGCGGTCCTCGGGTGCGTCGTGAACGGCCCGGGCGAGGCGGCCGAGGCGGACATCGGGATCGCCGGCGGCGGCGGGATGGGGATCCTGTACCGGAAGGGGAAGGCCGTCGCGAAGGTGAAGGAGGCGGAGATGGTCGACGCGCTCCTGGTCGAGATCGAGAAGATCAAGGCCGAGCAGGCGGAGGCCGCGGCCGCCGCGACCTGAGCGCCGTGTACCAGACGCTCCTCGTCCTGCACGTCCTCGGCGCGACGGTCTGGACCGGCGGCCACCTCGTCCTGACGCTCGGCTTCCTCCCCGGCGCGGTCAAGACCCGCGACGTGACCGCGCTGCAGGCGTTCGAGGCGCGGTTCGAGCGGATCGGCATCCCGGCGCTGGTCGTCCAGGTGCTGACCGGCCTCGAGCTCGCCCGCCGCTACCTCCCGCCGTCCGAGTGGCTCTCGTTCGACGGCCTCCTCGCCCGCCACGTCGGCGTGAAGCTCGTCCTCCTCGCCGTCACCCTCGGCCTCGCCCTCCACGCCCGCCTCCGGCTCGTCCCGAAGCTCGACGGCTCGAACGTCCGCGCCCTCGCCGTCCACGTCGTCCTGATCACGCTCGTGTCGGTCCTGTTCGTGGTGGTCGGCATCGGCTTCCGGACCGGCGGGGTGGTGTAGGCGGGACCGTGCGAGCGGGAGGCAGCCCGACCCGCGTCGGGCCGCGTGCTACGATGCGAGTCGCCTCGGGGAGACGGGCGATGACGAATCTGCTCCTGCCGGTCCTGCTCTTGACCGCATTCGCGCCATCGCTCTCCGGACAGGGCGCGGTGATCCACGAGGTGACCGAGGAGTCGGCGGCCTTCGGCTGGCTCGGCTACACGATGGACGCCGCGGGGGACGTCGACGGCGACGGCTGGCAGGACGTCTTCGTGGGGATCCCGAGGTACAACCCGTCCGGAGCGCCGTACCCGAACGGCGCGGTCGCCACCTACTCCGGCTTCGACGGCAGTCGGCTGAATCTCGTGGTCGGACCGACGTTCAGCTCGTTCGGGTTCGCGATGCGGAGCGCGGGGGACGTCGACCAGGACGGCGTCGTCGACTTCGTGGGCGGCGGCTGGCCCAAGGACGTCCTGCGCGTCCACTCGACGCAGAGCGGCGCGCTCCTGTTCGAGGCGAAGGGCGCGCAGCTCGACGACCTGTTCGGGTGGTCGGTCGACGTGGCCGGGGACGTCGACGCGGACGGAACGCTCGACTTCATCGGCGGTGCGCCTGGTCACGACGTCCCCGGCGGCTTCGCCCAGGTCGGCGCGGCCCGCGTGATCTCCGGGGCGACGGGCCTCGATCTCCACTCCCTGTTCGGGAGCACGTCGATCGCGGAGATGGGATCGTCCGTGGCCGGGGTCGGCGACGTCGATCAGGACGGCTTCGACGACTTCGCCGTCGGCATTCCCGGCCATCCCGAGAACGGCAGCTCCGCCTACGGTGCCGTCCAGGTCCATTCCGGAGCAACCGGATCCGCGACTCACGTCTTCGTCGGCGACGGCCCGGGAGAACGCCTGGGGACGCTCGTGCGTCGAGTCGGCGATGTCGACGGCGACGGAACCGCGGACTTCCTCTTCGCCGGCTTGGCCGCGAACAACAGCATCCAGGACCAGATCCGGATTCACTCGGGCACGGACGCGCACGAGATCCTCGAGATGAAGAAGAAGCTCCCCGACGCCCGAATCTGGACGGCGGCTCCGTTCGGGGACTGGGATGGGGACGGCAAAGACGAGGTGCTCGTCACGTTCGAGGAGCCGCTCAGCAAGGAGCCGACCGGCGTATTGACCGTCAGCATCGTGAACGCTGGCGGGGCCGTCTTGGCGAGCCGCTCGGGCCCTTTCACTGAACGCTTCGGCGTCGCCAGCGCCGCTATCGGTGACGTCAACGGCAACGGTCTCGACCTCGCGGTCGGCTCGTACCTCGCGCCGGGCTCGGGGAAGCTCTCCATCCTCTCGTCGACGCTCGGGACCCTCACCAAGATCGGAGCGCCGTGCCAGAGCAGCCTCGGCGCGAACGCCTACATCGACCTCGCCGGCACGCCGACCCCGGGGGGCGAGGTGTCGCTGTTCGCCTTGTCCGGCGAGTTCGTGCCGACGGTGGCGGCGCTGTTCCTCGGCGCGTCCGGAGCCGCGACGCCGGCGGGGAACGGCTGCACGCTCTACGTGGGTCCGCCGCAGGCCGTCCTGTTCCTGCCGACCGACGAGTTCGGACGGATCGACTACGCCTTCGACACGCCGGTGACGTTCCCGCTCGGGGCGATCCACGTGCAGGCTTTCTTCGCCGCGCCCACGCCGGTCGGGTTCACGGCGACGGCCGGGCGGGTGATCGACTTCCAGTAGCCCGCACTTCCTCCTAAGAGTTTCGGAGATTCCGCTTGCCCTCGGCGGGCGAACTCCCAAAGCTTTGGGACATGGGAACGCGGAAGCGGAAGACGACGCT
>JAUIEL010000421.1 GCA_030428825.1 bacterium | reverse complement strand
GACCGGATCCGCGAGATCGGGGCGGCGACGTCCGAGGGGGCCGCCGCCTCCTGACCGGGGTCACGGCAGGACGTGGAGCTCGTACGCGTCGGTGACGTTCCCGACGCCGTTCGGGGCGGTCGGGTCGTTCACGAACCACTGCGAGAAGAGCGGCGCCCCCGCGATCCCCGGCACCTGCGGAAGCGGCAGCGGGAACGTGGCGCGCCCGGCGGCGTCCGCCGTCACGGGGAAGATCCCGTAGAGCGAGACCGGGCTGACGTGGAGGAACGCCCCCGGCACGTACGGGTTCAGGCTCAGCCCGAACGGCGGGCTCAGCTTGAACATGCCGAGCACGAGGAGGCACGACGCGTTCGGCGGGGTGTAGACCGCCTTCAGCCCGAACGCCGCGTCGCCGACCGCGCCGTCGCCGGTGATCCCGGCCCGGGCGGTGAGGAGATGGGCGCCCGCGGAGCCGAAGCCGTAGCGGGCGCCGGCGCAGCTCTCGAGCAGGAGGTCCGCGAAGACCGGGTAGTGGTCGGACGCGGTCGACACGGCGTTCGAGGCCGGCGGCGCGCCGGTCTTCCAGAGCCACTGCCCGTTCGGCGCGTCGTCGACGCCGTTGTCGACGAACGACGAGTAGACCTCGTCCCCGAGGGTCGGGAGGGCGAGCGGTCGCCGGAAGAGGTAGTCGAGTCGCGCCCCGCCGGACTGGAACGTCGCGTACTGGCCGGTCGAGTCCTCCTGCGTCGCGTCGACGACCGCGAGGCCGAGCCCGCCGATCGACTGGACGGCCTGGAACGGGTCGTACGTCACGGGGAACTGGACGTCGTTCCCGAGCTTGAAGGTCTGCGGCAGCCCCGACGGGAGCGAGGCGAACGTCTGGCCGAACGGCGCGTCGCCGAGGTCCTCGTTGAGGTCGCCGCCGAGGATCACGTGATGGGTCGGGTTCGCGGCCGCGTACGTCTCGACCACCTTCTTCAGGCGGAGGAGCTCGATCGCGCGGCGGAACTCGTTCGTACTCCCGCCGCTCGCCTTCAGGTGGAACGTGAAGACGACGACCGGGTCGCACGCGTCGGGGACGTCGATCGTCACCTGCAGCAGGTTCCGCGTGATGTCGTTCGCCGTCGGGTCGCCGCTCGCCATGGCCGCGCTCCACGAGACCGACGAGGCGATCGGGTACCGGGAGAGGACGGCCACCATCAGGCCGCCGCTCATCGTGCCGCTGGTGCCGGAGTTCTTGAAGTACGGGTAGCCGATCGAGGCGCCGAACGACGGGACGAGGCCGGCCTCGACCACGTCGACCTCCTGGAGCAGGCAGACGTCGGCGTCGATCCGCGCCAGGACCGCCTTCAGCGCGTTCTGCTGCGACGACCCGTTCGACCCGACGTCCTTGACGTTGAAGGTGACGACGCGGAGCCGCTCCGTGGCGAGGGCGGCCGGCGCGAACGCCGCCGAGACGAGGAGGACGAGCGAGACGAGACGGGGGACCATGCGGCGGGGCTCCGGACGGCGTGGGGTGGCGGTGGGCTGAACCGGGCCGAAGTGTACCACGTGCCCGCCGCTCGCCGCGGCCGAGGGGGCGCGCCGACGCGATCCGAACCGCCCCTTGACCGTCTCTTCACGTCGCGTCCGGCGGCTCGTCCTCCGGTCCTTCCAAGGTGACGCCGAGGCCGTCCGCGATCCGGTTCGCGTACGCGTAGTACCCGACGACCTCCACCAGGTGGAGGATGTCGACGTCCTCGAGGCCGACCTCGCGCAGGGCGTCGACGGCGTCCCGATCGATCGAGGCCGGCCGGACGGTGAGGCGCTCCGCGAACCGGAGGATCGCGAGGCGACGCGGGTCGAGCCCCGCGGTCTCGAAGTCGGTTTCGATCCGCTCGGCGAGCGCGTCGTCCCGGAGGAGCCGGCGCAGACCGCGCCGGTGATGGACCGTTCAGTAGCGGCACTCGTTCACCGCGCTCACGACGAGGGCGACCATCTCGCGGTCGACCTTCCGGAACGTCGGGGTCCCGCGCATCACCGCGGTGTAGAGGGAGAAGTGCGCCTCGAGCCCCGCGGGGTGCAGGCCGTGGACCCACAGGATCGAGTCGAGGCGTCCCGTCTCGGGGTCGACGACCCGGGCGTAGAGGGCGCGCAGTCGATCGTCGGCCTCGTCCGGAGGGATCTTGTGGATGAAACTCATCTCGGTCTCCGCGCGGCGACACGGGCGTTTGCCCCGTCGATTCGAGGTCGATCGATTGATACGCTCCGAACCGCGGAGGAGGAAGCGACGTCTCACCTCCGTACGTCGGCCTCACCGGCGACGCGCCGCTCCACGGCGGGGAGCGACGGATCACGCGCCGGTGACGCGCCAGGTGTCCGGGCGGCGAGGGGGCGAGCGGTCCCCGGTCGCGCGGGCGGTGACCGAATCGTAACCGACACCCGGGGAGTGCCATGGCCTTCCGTCCCTCGTCCGTCCTCGCTCCGATCCTGCTCCTGTCGTCCGGTCTCGCGTCCGCGCAGATCGTGCCGGGGACGACCGCGGTCGTCTTCTCCGTCAACGACGCGGCGACCTCGTTCTCCGGCTCGAGCGGGACCTCTCTCGCCGACATGAAACCGACCGACCTCGTGCACTTCGCGCCGTTCGTGAATCTCTCGGCCGAGAAGATCCAGGCGAACCCGGTCTACAACGTGATGATGGGGGACGAGGACGGCGACGGCGACTTCGCCGAGAACTTCATCGGCGCGATCGACGCGGTCCAGATCCTGCGCAACCCCGTCGAGCCGACGACCCTCCGCACGGTCTATCGCTACGTCTTCTCGACCTCCGAGGACTTCGACATCGCGCTCGACGGCGACGTCTTCCGCTTCCTCCCCGGCGGTCCGGCGGGCGACTCGATCCAGCGCATGCTCCGCGAGGGGCAGATCCGCGCCGCGATCGGCGACGTCTCCCAGGAGCTCGACGTCGACGCCTTCACGCAGGACATCCAGGGGAACCTCTTCCTGTCGTTCGCGGAGGACGAGGTCGTGAACGGGACGCCGGTCGGCGACGGCGGCGTCGTCCTCCTCCCGGCCTCCGCGATCACCTACGGGACGTTCGGCGAGGTCACCTCCCTCGCGGCCGGCTCCGCCGTGGTGATCCTCGACGAGCCGGACGTCGACGCGATGGTCGCCCAGTCCGGGCTGACGTTCGCGTCGACGGTGGACGACCTCACCTGCCTCGAGGTCGACCTGATGGGCGGGACGTTCGTCGGGAAGGACGGGCAGAACCACCCGAACCTCTACTTCTCGGGCGAGAGCCTCGGCGCCACGATCCTGACCACCGCGAACGGCGGCTCGTTCGCCACCGGGAACTTCGGCTTCCCGCTGGCGACGCCGGTCCAGAACCCGGGGAACCTCGGGCTCGGCTCGATCACCGGCGGCGTCGACGCGCTGACGATCCGCGAGGACTACGGCCGGGCGCTGACGATCGAGGTCCCGGACGACGAGGTGAACTACCCGGCCGAGACCCACATCGAGTGGAACATCGGCAACTGCGTCCCCGACTCGATGGTGCTGGTGCTGATCGACGTCTACCTCACGTCGCCCGGCGCCCGCCCGACGTCGACGTACGTCGCGGGGAAGGCGTTCCCGCAGATCTACCCGTTCCCGGTGGCGTGGAACCTCGTGTTCATGGTGCCGAGCGACTCGAACGGGGTGGCGACCCTGCAGGGGACCCTGACCCACTCCGTCCTCTCGAACCTCCTGATCGCGCAGGCGTACGACCCGGGCCTGGCGCTGTTCGGCTTCCCCGAGCAGCTCGGCGCGCCGGGCGGCATCCACTTCCCCTGACCTCCGGCGTGGAGGTCGAGCGGGCGGCGCGGGCTCGAGGGCCCTCGCCGCCCGTTCCCGTTCTCGGCCCCCGCGTCGTGCTTTCCGGTCGGCATTCCTAGAATCCGGGCGAGGGCGGGCGGTAGAGCGACCGTCCGCCCGCAGGGAAAGGAGCCCCGGGAGCCGCGCGATGGAGAGCCTCTACTTCCTCTGTGCCGTCGTCGGAGGGTCGATCCTGGTGCTCCAGGTCCTCCTGACGCTGCTCGGAGTGACCGACATCGGCGGCGACGCCGAGTTCGACGTCGACATCGACGCGGACGCCGATCTCCCCGGCCACGCCGACGCGTCCGACGCCTTCTTCAAGGTCCTGTCGTTCAAGACGCTCGTCGCGTTCGTGACGTTCTTCGGGCTGTCCGGGCTCGCGTGCGGCCACGCCGGCCTCTCGCCGCTCTGGACGTTCCTGGTCTCGTTCGCGGCCGGCTCGGGCGCGCTGTACGTGGTCGCCTGGATGATGGCCGGCCTCGCGCGGCTCCAGTCGGCGGGGAACTTTGACCTCCGGCGCTCGATCGGGACGGCGGCGAAGGTCTACCTGACCGTGCCGGGGCGCGGAGCGGGCTCGGGGAAGGTGACCGTCGCGCTGCAGGGGCGGTCGGTGGAAGCGAAGGCGGTGACCGGCGGGGGAGAGCTCTCCACCGGCACCATGGTCCGGATCGTTGGCGTCGCGGCCCCCGACACGGTCGAGGTCGTCGCACTCGAGGAGGGTTGATCGTGGAGTTCCTGAAGGAGAACGCCGGCGTCCTGATGGGGATCGCGGCCGTCCTGTTCGCGTTCCTGTTCGTCATGCTCCTGGTGACCCGCTACAAGCGGTGTCCTTCGAACCGCATCCTCGTCGTCTACGGCAAGGTCTCGTCCGGGAAGTCGGCGAAGACCCTGCACGGCGGCGGCGCGTTCGTCTGGCCGCTCATCCAGGACTACGCGTACATCAGCCTCGACCCGATCCAGATCGAGGTCCCGCTGAAGGGCGCGCTCTCGATCGAGAACATCCGCGTCAACGTCCCGTCGGTCTTCACGGTGGCGGTCGGCACCGACGACGTCACGTCCGGCAACGCGGCGATCCGCCTCCTCGGCCTCACCACGCACGAGATCAGCAAGCAGGCGGAGGACATCATCTTCGGCCAGCTCCGCCAGGTGATCGCCTCGATGGGGATCGAGGACATCAACCGCGACCGCGACAAGTTCCTCGAGAACATCCAGCGATCGCTCGAGCCGGAGCTCGAGAAGATCGGCCTCGTCCTGATCAACGTCAACATCACCGACATCACCGACGAGTCGGGGTACATCGAGGCGATCGGTCGGAAGGCCGCGGCCGAGGCGGTCCAGCAGGCGATGATCGACGTCGCCGACCAGGAGAAGAAGGGGGCGATCGGCGTCGCGTCGGCCGAGCGCGAGAAGAAGATCGAGGTCGCCAACGCCGAGAAGTTCCAGGCGATCGGGACGAAGGAGGCCGAGCGGGAGCGCGAGGTCCAGCTCGCGATCCTCGACAAGGAGGAGCGCGTCGGGCAGGAGACCGCGCGATACGAACAGGAGGCGCAGGTCAAGGACGCCGAGCGCGAGATGCGGATCCAGGTCGCGTCCGCCAACGCGCGGGCGGTCGAGGGGGAGAACGTCGCCAAGGCGAAGGTCGCCGACGCGAACGCCACGCTGAAGGTGAAGGAGGCGGAGGCGTACCAGATCGGCGAGACCCGTCGCCGCGAGGCGGAGGCCGCCGTCCTCCAGGCGCAGTACCTCGCCGAGACGAAGGCCGCGCAGGCGCACGCCGAGAAGATGGAGGCCGAGAAGCGGGCCGAGCTCGAGGCGGTCGCGAAGGCGGAGAAGGCGAAGCAGATCGTCGACGCCGAGGCGGAGGCCGAGAAGGTCCGGATCGAGGCCGAGGGGCAGGCGAAGGCGATCTTCGCCAAGCTCGAGGCGAAGGCGAAGGGCGAGTACGAGATCCTGGCCAAGAAGGGCGAGGGTCTGCAGCGGATCGTCGACGCGTGCGGGGGCTCGCAGCAGGCGTTCCAGATGCTGATGCTCGAGCACCTCGACCACCTCTCCGAGACGGCCGCCAAGGCGATCTCGAACATCAAGTTCGACAAGGTCGTCGTCTGGGACGGCGGACAGGGGAACGGTCGGAACGGGACGGCCGGGTTCCTCCAGAGCCTGGGCGGCGCGATCCCGCCGATGATGCAGATCATGCGCGACGTCGGCGGCGTCGACATGCCGGAGTACTTCGGCAAGCTGGTCGACCAGAACGAGGAGGACCCGACCGCCAAGAACGGCGCCGAGGGGGAGGAGGAGCCGTCGAAGGACGGCGAGGCGACCGCGTCGAAGGACGACGACGCGCCGCCGAGGAAGGCGCGGCCCGGCGGCGCGTCCGCCGGCTGACCCGCGGTCGACCGGCGCCGGCCGCTACGGGCTCGAGCGGCCGGCGAGCACCCTCCCGACGCGCGAGACGACCTCCTCGGCGTCGAACGGCTTCCAGAGGACGTCCGCGCCGTCGCCCGCGGTCTGGGCCCGGACGTCGGCCGAGTCGCGGGGATCGCCGGTCATGTAGACGACGCCGAGGTCGGGCCGGAGGTCGAGGAGACG
>JAUIEL010000420.1 GCA_030428825.1 bacterium | reverse complement strand
TGCGGTCGCGCGGATGCCGCCGGAGGATCCGTTCCGGGAGCGCGTCCTCGAGGCGATCGCGAAGGCCGAGCGTGGCCTCGCCGAGGGTCGGTAGCGCGGTTCGCGAGGGATCCCCGCGCCACCTGCAGGTCCGGGTGGTCGTTCGGCAGCCACCGCGTCAGCGCCTCCACGACCTGGCGAGCGACGGCGTCGATGCCGCCGCACACACTCGCGAGAACCCACTCTCGACTGCAGGTCGTCGGAAAGTGACTTGACTTCCCGAGACATCACGACGAGATGATGGGTCATGGACATGGAGCGATCGGCACAGAAACGGCCCCCGGCCCGGGTTCGCGCCTCGCGGCGGCGACCGGGATGCGACCACAGCGGTCGATTCGATCGTGGCTGGGCGACCGTGGGCTCCCGGTGAGACCGGAGAGAACGCGCCGGTTCGAGCACTTGAACGAGGGCCGGGAGCCGGATCGGGATCGGTCGCTGGGATCCGTACCGCGGCGCTCGACCAAGACAGCGATATGAACGGACAATGATCGGCCTGCTGGTCGTCTTCCTGACCTCGTGGGTGCTGCTGTCGAGAGTCGCCCGCGAGCCGATCGCCGTTCTGGGCATCGCTCCAACTCGGCGCCGACTCGAGGAACTCCTGGTCGGCGCGTTGTTCATGGCAGGCGTCGGCGTCATCAACTTCGTCTGGCAGGCGCACCTCGACGAGATCGGCTATCGGCTCAATCCCGACTATGGAGCCGGACAGATGCTGTTCGGTTCGCTGTGGGTCCTGAGGGCGGTCGTGTTCGAGGAACTCGCCTTTCGGGGCGCGCTGCTGTACTTGCTCATCAAGCACGTCGGCGCGGTGCGAGCTTGTCTGCTCAGCTCGCTCGCCTTCGGGTTCTATCACTGGTTCAGCTATGAGGTGTTCGGCTCGCGCCTGGTGCTGATGGCCTACGTCCTCCTGGTGACGGGCGCTGGCGGTTGGATGTTCTCGTACGCCTTCGCGAGGACACGGTCGTTGTATGCGGCGACCGGCCTGCACTTGGGTTGGAATCTCGTCGCGGCCGTCGTGTTCTCCTCCGGCCCGATTGGAGACCAGCTGTTGCTCCGGCAGGGGGAGGCGGTCGAGCGGAGCGGATGGGCCACATTGGTCTTCTTCTCGCTGCAGGCGATCGTCGCGCCCGGCGTGGTGACCTGGTTCCTGGCGCGCATCTACCGCCCGCCGTCGGATTCATGGGGAAGGCCGGTCGGTTCGCGTTCCGACGGGAGCGCGAGCTCGGAATGACAGCGTCTCACGAAGCGGTGTCGACGCGGGGCCGGCGTGGACCGACCCCGCGATCGGCCAGATCGCCAGATCGCCAGAGCGGAAGTCGAGGACTCACGGCAATCAGGGAACCCGCGGACCCCCGCACTCGCCTCGCACGGCTCATGGCCCGTCCCCGGATCCGCCGCCCGCCGCGCCGCCGCCGTCCGCCTCCGCCTCGAGCCGCGCGCGGAGGCGCTCGAGCCGGTCGGCGTCGTACTTCGTGGACGGGTGCTCCGCGCCGCGAGTCTCGCGCAAGAGCGGAAGCGCGCGTTCGAGGTCGTCGGCGGCGCCGGCCAGCTCTCCGAGCTGTTCCCGCACCTCCGCTCGGCAGCTCAGCGCGGAGGCGAGGCCGTCCGGGTCCGTCGCGCCGAGCGCCTCGTATTGCGCGACGGCGTCGTCCGCGAACGACAGCGCCTCGTCCGCGCGGTCGGCGCGCCGGAGGAGCATCGCGAAGTTCGCGCGGAGCGTGGCGAAGTACGGGTCCGGATCGGTCGTGATCTCCTCGGAGAGGGCGATCGCCTCGCGGAAGACCTCCTCGCCCCGTTCGAGGTCGCCGAACGCGCTGGCGGTCAGGGTGCCGAGCAGGCTCAGCGCGTCGACCGTCTTGCGGTGGACGCGACCGTGGACCCGCTTCGACAGCTCGACCATGCGCTCGGCGTGTTCGAGCGCGGACCGGTCCCCCTGCCTCGCGAGCGCGATCGACAGGATCCCGAGCAGGTGCCGCAGCTCGTCGTTCTCCGACGACGAACGCTCGAAGCGGTCGAGCGCCGTGCGCGCCTCGCGCGCGGCGTCGTCGAACCGCGCGCCGTCCATGGCGAGGCGGGCGAGCTCGAGGTGGACGCGCGCGAGGACGAACTCCCGCCGCTCCTCCGGGAGCGCGGCCGCGCCGGCGCGGATCTCGTCCGCGGTGCGGGCCGCCTCCTCGGCGCGGCCGGCCGCGCGCTCCGTGCTCAGGCGCTCGTGGAGGAGGTCGAGCGCGACCGGGCGCGCGGCCGGCCCCTCGACGCCGCGGGCGATCGCGAGGCCCGCCTCCGCCGCCTCCCGCGACGCGTCGAACTCGAACCGCGCGCGGCGGAGCGAAGCGAGGTTCCCCCACGTCCGGGCGTGCTCGAGCGACGTCTCGCTCGGCTTCTCCGGCGTCGCCTCGAACAGGGCGACGCTCCGCTCGAGGTGCCGCAGCGCCCCGTCGAGGTCCCCCGCCGCCTCGTAGCTCCGGCCGAGGATCGAACGGATCCACGCGTCCGGCTCCCCCTCGTCCTCGACGTCGAGCCACGCCTCGCTCCGGCGGAGCGCGGCGCGGACGGTCACCTCCTCCTCGGTCGCGGTGTCGCTCGGGAGCGAGAGGAGCTCGGTCAGGAACGACACGACCCGCCGCGAGACGCCGTACGCGCGCTCGGACCGCTCCAGCGCGGCGACCGCCGCCGCCCGCTGCCGCTCCGCGTTGCGGGACTGCGCCACCGCGACCGCGAGGCCGACCACCAGGCCGAGCACGGTGACCGCGGCCATCGCCACCAGCGCGCGGTGCCGCCTCGCGAACCGCGAGAGGACGTAGAGCGCGGTCGGCGGGCGGGCGCGGATCGGCTCGTTCGAGAGGAACCGCCGGACGTCGTCCGCCAGCTCCGCCGCCGAGCCGTACCGCCGGTCGCGCTCCTTCTCGAGCGCGTGGAGCACGATCGTCTCGAGGTCGCCGGAGAGCGACGGGTCGACCTTGCCGAGCGGCGTCGGCTCGACGTCGGTGATCGCCCGCAGCACCTCGGTGAAGCTCCCGCGCGCCGGGTACGGCGACTCGCCGGCGAGGAGCTCGTGGAGGAGGACGCCGAGCGAGTAGACGTCGGACCGGGTGTCGAGGTCGACCTCTCCGCGCGCCTGCTCCGGGCTCATGGTCCGCGGCGTCCCGACGAGCTGCCCCTGCTCGGTCCGGACGAGCGTCTCGCGGTCGAGCCCGTCGATCGTGCGGGCGATCCCGAAGTCGAGGATCTTCGGTCCGTCGGCGGAGATCAGGATGTTCGCCGGCTTCAGGTCGCGGTGGATCACGCCCTGGCGGTGCGCGTGCTCGACCCCGTCGCAGATGCGGAGGAACAGCTCGAGCCGCTCCCGCCGCCCGGCCGGCGTCGCGCGCTCGTCGCCGAGCGGCACGCCGTCGACCAGCTCCATGGCGAGGAACGGCGTCTCGCCGCGCGCGGTCACGGCCGTCCCGGCCTCGTGGATCTGCGCGATCGCCGGGTGCCGGAGCCGGCCGAGCAGCTCCGCCTCGACCTCGAACCGACGCCGCGCCAGGTCGCTCTCGAAGCCGTCGCGGAGGAGCTTCAGCGCGACCCGGCGGCGCGGCCGGTCCTGCTCCGCCTCCAGCACCTCCCCCATCGCGCCGGAGCCGATCCGGCGGATCACGCGGTACGAGCCGATCCGGTCCGGGGGCGGCGCGACCGCCGCCGCGGGCGAGGTCTCGACCGGCGGCGCGGTCCGGACGATCGGGTCGTCCGCGGCGTCGAGCAGGGCCTCGACCTCCGCGCGCAGCTCCCCGTCGCCGCCGCACTCCTCGTCGAGGAACCGCGCGCGGGCGTCGGGGCCGAGGCCGCTCGCCTCGAGGAACAGCCGCGAGACGCGTTCGTAGCGAGGGTCGCTCACCGCCGCCGACGCCTCTCGTCGGGCCGCCCCGTCAACGCAGCTCCTTCGTGAGCCACGCGCGGGCGAGCGCCCAGTCGCTCTGCACGGTCTGGATCGACATGCCGATCGCCGCCGCGATCTCCGTCTCCTTCGCGCCGGCGAAGATCTTCATCTCCGCCACCTGCGCCCGTCGCGGGTCGAGCGACGCGAAGCGCGCGAACGCGTCCTCGAGCTCGAGGACGCCGACGGACGAGTCCTCCCACGGCTCGACCTCGAGCGCGGCGCGCCGCCGGTCGCCGCCGCGCTTGGCGGCGTTGCGCGAGCGGGCGTGGTCGACGAGCGCGTTCCGCATCGCCGACGCGGTCAGGGCGAGGAAGCGCCCGCGGTCGGCCTCGACGCCGCCCTGGTCGGCCAGCCGGAGGAACGCCTCGTGGACCAGCGCGGTCGGCTGGAGGGTGTGGCTCGCCCGCTCGTTCGCGAAGTACGCCTCGGCGCGCCGGCGCAGGTCGGCGTACGCGGCCTCGAACCACTCGCGCCGGGACTTCTCGTCGGGGCTCTTCTCGGGCGGCATGGGGCGCTCTCCGGATCGACGCGTCGCGCGAGAGCGGGCGACGCGGCGGCCGGAGTGTACCTCAACCCCCGGAGGTCGCTCCGGACCGGTCGGCGGCACGCGGCCGCGCGGCCTCCCCGGATCGGCCGGTCATCGGACGTCGATCGTCGCCTTCCGGTCGCCGCCCTCCGCCGCCCGCCGTCCGACCGCGCCCCTCGCCGCGACCTGGCGCACGACCCCGTCCGCATCGTTCGCGGCGACGTTCGCGAGCACCGCGTCCACCACGGGACCGCCGCGGAGCCGGAGCCCCTCGACGGCGGCGAGGCGCGCGCGGGGGGAGGGGTCGTGGACCACCGCGGCCAGCAGGGCGTCCCGCGCCTCGTCCCCGCCGAGCCGCGCCAGACCGGCCACCGCCACGTCGCGGGTCGCCTCGTCCCCCTCGATCGACGCCCGGACGAGCGCCGGCGCCGCCTCTTCCCGACCGGTCCGCCCGAGCGCGTCGAGCCACTCCCGTCGCCGCGCGGGATCGACCGTCGCGGCCCCGGCGACGAGGAGCGCGGCGAAGAGCGGCTCGTCCTCGACGTCGCCGCGCGCGACGCGCTCGGCGACCGTCCGGAGGGTGGCGCGGCGGACCGCCGGGACCGCGTCTTCGTCGACCAGGGCCGCGGCGAGCCCGGTCCGCGCCGCGGGCGGAAGGTTCGGCCGGCCGCCGAGCACCTCGAGGACCCGCGCACGGAGGTGAGCCTGCGTCCGGTTGTCTCGGGCGAGCGCGACGAGCCGGCCGACCCCTGCGTCCCCCCCGTACGTCGCGACGACCTCGACGAGCGCGAGCGCCGCGCGGAGGTCGACCGCCTCTTCCCCGACGAGCGCGAAGACCCGGTCGAGCCCGGCCGGCGACGCGACGACCGCCCCGAGCGCGCGGCGAAGCTCGACGACCGCCGGGACGTCGCGCGGCCGGACCCGGAGGGCGGCTTCGAGCCGGACCGCGAGCGATCCGACGTCGACGACGGGCGCGGAGGAAGCGGGAGCGAGGGTCGCGACGCTCGGGACGCCGACGTCCTCGCGCCCGACGTCGACCGAGGCCCGGACCGCGACGGTCACCGGCGGAGCCCCCACGCCGTCGCCGGCCCGCGCCGGCCCCCGGACGGACGACCCGGCGCGCTCCGCCGCGCGCGGCGGGGAGGGTTCGTCGAGCGGCGCGACGTCGAGCAGCAGGGTGCCGGCGACACCGGCCGCGGTCGACAGGAGGGCGAGGACGACGAGGGATCGGGCGTTCATGTCGGGCTCCCGGGCACGGAGGCGGCTTTCGACCCCGGGGGCGCGAACGGACGGGGGTTCCCCTGACGGTTTTTCCGGGAGACTCTCCCGCGCGGCCTCAGCGGGGCGCCGCGGCCCCGACCAGCGGGGCGTCTTCCAGGCCCGGTCCGACAGCGACGACGGGGAGCACGTCGGCGTCGGGCCAGCGCGCGAGGAACCGCCGGACGAGCTCTTCTCCGAGCGCGCCGAACGTCGCGTCGGCCGGGAGCCGGTCGAGCGCCTCGACCAGCGCGGCCGAGAGACGGCCGCCGATCCCTCCCGACCCCTCGAGCGCCTTCTCGTCCTCGCCGCACGCCAGGAAGGCGGCGACGCCGGCCGCCGGGCCGTCGATCATCCCGCCGGCGTGGCACGAGTCCGAGAGGACGATCGCGCGGCCGCCGGCGCGGACCACGCGCGCGAGGAACACGCCGAGGTCGTCGTCCCGCACCAGCCGGTCTCGCCTCCAGGTGGCGTCGACCGGCAGCCACGCCTCGTCCCGACCGTCGAGCTCGTCGCCGCCCGCCTGGTCGGGGACCTGGACGCCGTGCCCCGCGAACCCGACGACGACCGTGCCGACCGCTCCCGACTCGACGGCTTCGGCGAGGGCGTCCAGGGCGGCGAGGATCCTGTCGCGGGTGGCGTCCTTGTCGACGAGCACGG
>JAUIEL010000419.1 GCA_030428825.1 bacterium | reverse complement strand
TTGGCCGATCTGCCACCCGCGGGAAAAGTGATTGTGAATGTAGACGAGGTTAGGGATACGGTCGTCGCCCCATTGGCCGAATGGGTTTGTGTTGGCGTGACGCGGGAAGGCGCCGCCGCTCTGTCCGAGGGTCTCGGCCTGGCGGTTACCGTCGGTATAGATGTTCGGGAGGCCGGCGCGGGTCAGGTGGTTCGCGTCGAACCGCGCCTCGATCCGGAACGTCTCCGGCCACGCGTCCGGATCGCAGAACGTCAGGAGCGCGGGGAGGACGCCCTCGTCCCGGAGGGCCGGGAACGGCCCCGCCCCGCCCGGCCACGGCGACACGACGTGGACCGCCTCCGCGCCGGCCGCCCGGATCGCCTCGACCTGGGCCCGCAGCCGCTCCCGGTCGAACGCGGTCGCCGTCCCGCCGGTCGCCCCGGCCCGGAGCCGCTCGACGCGCCGCCGGTACCGCTCCGGGTCGTCGGCGAGCGCCCGCCGGCGCGCGTCGAACTCCTCGCCGACCTCGTCTTCGAGCGCGCGGTAGCCGCGGGCCCGTTCGAGCTCCGCCTCTCCGAGCTCCGGCGGGGCCCCCATCCCCGCGCGCTCGCGCAGGATGCGCGGACCGTCGCCGTACGACGTCAGGTTCCACGCGAAGAGGGTCAGGTGTTCCGCCGCGAGGGCGAGCTTCTCCGCCGCGGGACGCGGCTCGCCCGCGACCTGCCGCAGCACGGCGACGGTCTGCCGAAGGGTGTGCCACCGGACCGTCCGCGCCGAACGGCGATTCGCGTCGATCAGCTCCGGCGTGAATCGGCTCGGCTCGACGAAGACGACGCGGACGGAGCCGCCGGCGGCGACGAGCGCCTCGCGCACGACGTGGTCGAGCTCGTACCCCTTCATCCCCGGCCCGCCGAGGTTGAACGTCCGGAGCGGCCTCCCGCGCGCCGCGAGCACCTCGTCGATCACCTCGGGCACGAAGTGCCGGTAGACGAGGCTCGAGCCGACGAGGAGCGCGTCGAACTCGCCGGGGTGACGGCGGAGGTGGCGGAGCTTGTCGGTCACCACGAAGTCGGACGGCCCCGGCCGCACCGCCGCCACCGCGGCCGCGACACCGAGGAACGACGCGAGCGCGAGCCCGACGTGGAGCGCCGCCGACCGGAGCGTCATTTGTCCCCGAGGTACCCGACGCCCTTCATCGCCTCGATCTCCTCCGGCGACACGTCGGCCAGCGTCCCGCCCCCGATCCCGAACTCCCGCCGCCGCCGCGCCCACTCCTCCGTGCGCTGGCGGACGACCCTCCCGAACCGTTCGATCTCGGGGTGGCCGGTCCCCGTGAGGTCGTGGTGCTCGCCCTCGTCGTTCACGAGGTCGTAGAACGCCGTCGGGTGCAGGTGGCGCGACCGCGGCGGCAGCTCGTCGCGCGACACGAGGGAGTCGAACCGCTTGAAGAAACGGGTCCGCATCGTCTGCATCACCGGCTCGGGCTTGCCGGTGACGTACATCGCCGAGAAGCCCGCACGGCCTCGCCGGCGAGGAGCGTGCCGGCGAACGACGTCCCCTCGGTCGGCACCGGCGGCTCGAGCCCGACGAGGTCGAGGAGGGTCGGCATCAGCCGCTCCGAGCCGACCTGTCCCTCGACGTCGGTCCCGGCCCCGCGCCGGTCCGGCAGCCGCACGACGAGCGGGACCCGCAGCACCTCGTCCCAGAGGTCCATGTGGACGGCGCAGCGCTCGTGCTCGACGAACGCCTCGCCGTGGTCGGACGTCACCACCACGATCGCCCGATCGAGGATCCCGCGCCCGCGCAAGAGGTCGAGCAGCCGCCCGAGCTCTCCGTCCGCCCCCTCCACGGCCGCCCCGTACAGCGCGCGCACGAACTCGAGGTCTTTCTTCCGCTTCCACAGCCGCGGCGAGAGCGCCATCGTCAACGCCGCCTGCCGCTGCATCGCCTCCGGATCCTGGGCGCGGATCCGCTCCAGCGGAAACTCCGCCACCTCGCGCGCCGGCGCGGCGAACCGACCGTCGTAGTCGGCGAGCAGCTCGGCCAGCCGATCCGGCTCGGCGCGATACGGCTGATGCGCGCGGTACGTGTGCGCGAACAGGAAGAACGGCCGGTCGCCGCACGCGTCGAGGAACTCCTCGATCGCCGGGAGCTTGTGGTCGAGGTGGGACGTCTCGTACTCGAACGTGTCGAACCCGCGGTCGAACCCCCGCTGCGGGAGGAGCTGGATGCCGTCGGTGAACGCCCCCGTCGCGTACCCCTCGTCCCGCAGGACCTCCGCGAGGACCGGGATCGCCTCGGGGAGCCGGAAGACGCGCAACCCCTCCGCCAGCGCCACGCCGTGGACGAACGGCGTGAACCCGGTGAACATCGTGGCGTGCGACGGGGCGGTGTGATGCGACGCCGCGATCGCGTTCTGGAAGCGGAACCCCTCCTCCCCGAGCGCCTCCAGCGCCTTCGTCCTGCCGGCCGGCGCGCCGAACCCGGAGACCGCGTCCTTCCGCACCGTGTCGAGGGAGATCAGGACGATCGGCGCCCGCGGGTACGCCCCGCGATCGGGGGAGTCGGAGCAGGAGCCGGCGAGGAGGAGGAGCGGGAGCAGCGGCAGGAGAGGCCGGAGCGGCGGTGCGGTCATTCGATCCCGGGGGGCAGCGTGAAGGTCCCGTCGGTGGCGGGTCGGAACGGGACGACGTCGCGGACCGCGTCGAGGTCGAGCGGGCCGTAGACATGAGGATACCTCGTCGTCCCCCCTTCGAGGTTCTCCCGCACGATCGGCGCCCGGACGCGCCGCTCGTCGATCACGAGGAGCACCAGGTCGTCCCGCCCCGCGAACAGCCGGTTCGCCACCTCGACCACCTGCCCCGGCTCGGACGCGTGGATGAACCCCTCCGTCGCCAGGGTGTCCCCCTCGTACCGCCCGGACCTCCGCGCCCCCTCCCAGGCGTCCGCGGTCGTGATGTGGAGCATCGTCGCCCCGAGGACGCGGGTCCCGCGCTCGGGGAAGTCGGACGGGACGCCCGCGTTCTCCGCCAGCCGGTCGAGCAGCCGCCCCGGGTCGGAGTCGGCGACCAGCAGATCCCGGTTCGCCGGCGACACGAACCCCTCGTCCCGGAACCGGTCGAGCTGGCCGAGGAGCGGATCGAAGAACGCCTCGACGTTCAGCAGGCCGACCGGGTGGTCGTGGATCCGGAGCTGCCGCCAGGTGAGCGCCTCGAACAGCTCGTCCATCGTGCCGAGCCCGCCCGGGAGCGCGACGAAGGCGTCCGAGAGCTCGGTCATCAGGAGCTTCCGCCCGTGCATCGACTCGACGACGTGCAGGCGGGTCACCCCCTCGTGCGCCACCTCGAGCTCGTACAGCTGGCGCGGGATCACGCCGGTCACCTCCCCTCCGCCCGCGAGCACGCGCTCGGCCACGACCCCCATCAGCCCGACGTTCCCGCCGCCGTAGACGAGCCCGATCCCGCGGCCGAGCAGCACGTCGCCGAGCCGCTCCGCCGCGGCGCGGTACGCCGGGCGCTCGCCGTGGCTGGAGCCGCAGTAGACCGCGACGCGTTTCACAGCGACTTCCCGCCGTCGACCGGGAGGACGGCGCCGGTGACGTACTCCTCCTCGCAGAGGAACCGCACCGCGCGCGCCACGTCCTCCGGCGCACCCTCCCGTCCCAACGGGATCCGCCGCCGCAGGCGCGCCCGCTCCTCCTCGTCGTACGACTCCGGCCAGGCGACGGTGCCGGGCGAGACCGCGTTCACCCGGACCTTCGGCGCGAGCTCCCGCGCGAGCCCCTTCGTCAGCATCAGCAGCCCCGCCTTCGAGACCGAGTAGACGACGTGCCGCCGCAGCGCCCGCTCCCCCCAGACGTCCGCGAGGTTGACGATCACGCCGCCCCCCCGCTGCAGCATCGGCGCCGCCACCCGCCGCGACAGCCGGAACGGCGCCTTCAGGTTGACGTCGAGCAGCCGGTCCCAGTCGTCGTCCGACGCGGTCACCAGCGGCGTCTCGAAGAACTCCGACGCGTTGTTCACCAGCACGTCGACGTACCCGACCTCGACCTCGCCCTTCCGGACGAGGAGCTGGATCTCGTTCAACGAGCGAAGGTCCGCCCGCGCCGTCGAAGCGGCGCCCCCCGCCCCCTCGATCTCGTCGACGAGCGCCCGCGCCTCCGCCTCGGACGAACGGTAGTGGACGACGACGTGCGCCCCGGCCGCCGCCAGCTCGACCCCGATCGCCCGCCCGACCCGCCGTGCCCCCCCGGTGACCAGCGCGACCTTGTTCTTCAGGTTCATGCCGAAGAGAAGACGCGACGACGGTGAGCAATGCAAGCGCCGCGTCACGGCGGGGGAACGAGGCGACGACCGGAGAGCCTCACCGACCCGGAGGACCGACGCAGACGTTTCTTCCCCCGCCCCCATCCCCCAGCCCCTCCGCGTCAGCGCGCTCTCCCCTGCTCTCGTTGCTCTCCCTTGCTCTCCCCTGCTTCCCCTACCCCAATTCCACCTCCACCACCACGCCGTCCTCCACCGTCACCCTCACGTCCTTCACCTCCGCGCCGCCGAGCGGCCTCCCCGCCAGCGCGATCTTCTTCCCCCGCACCTTCGCCGCCATCCCGTCGAGGACGCCGCCGAGCATGCCGCCGAGCATCCCTCCGGCGCGGGCCCGGAAGTCGACGATCTTCGCCGTGAGGTCGTCCTCGATCGCGAGCTCGGCGGAGAGGTCGACCTTCGCCTTCAGCATCATCTTGACGCCGAGCGTCGCGTCGACCTTCAGGCCGCGCGGGCCGGCCGGGGCGAGCGCGAGCTCGACGGAGTCGACCGTCGCCCCCTGCGCGGCCGCCTTCTCGCGGATCGCGGCGAGGAGGAGCCCCTCCAACGCGTCGCGCGAGACCGCCAGCCGCGCGGTCCCGGACGCGAGCCGCCGGGGCGCCGCGCTCGAGCCGTCGGCCGCGACCACGAAGACCGCGTCCTCGGCGTCGAGCCGGACCCGGACCTCCTCGCCGCGCACGACGATCGGCGCGCCCTCGATCCGGAGGTGCGCGGCCCGCAGCTCCTCCCCCGCCTCGACCTCGGCCGGCGGCGGCGCGTCGTCCTTCAGCCGGGCGCCGGTCAGGTCGATCGCGAGCGCGCCGGCGTCCCCGGTGACGAACGGCGCGCCGCCGTCCCGGTCGAACCGCCGCCGCAGCGCGTGCTCGAGTCGCTCGAAGCTCATCGCGCGGGGTGCTCGACGAGCTCGACGAGGACGCCGAGCGCCCCCTTCGGATGGACGAACGCGACCTTCGTCCCGCGCGACCCGGGCCGCGGGACCTCGTCGATCAACCGCACGCCCGCCGCCTTCAGCCGCGGGAGGAGCTCGTCGATCCCGCTCACCTCGATCGCGATGTGATGCAGGCCGGGGCCCCGCTTCTCGAGCGCCTTCGCGATCGCGCTCGACGGGTCGGTCGGCTCGAGCAGCTCGATGGTGGAGTCGCCCGCCGCGAGACCGCAGACCCGGACCTTCTCCGTCTCGACCTCCTCCTCGAACTCGACCTCGAACCCGAGCAGTCGTTCGTACAGCGCCCGCCCCTCGGCGAGGGACGGCACCGCGACTCCGAGATGATCGATCTTCGCGCCCACGGCTCCTCCGTTCGGCAGATTCGAAAGCGTCGACGACGATCGTAGCCGCCGGTATCGTCCTGGCCATGCGCCCCTTGACCCGCGAAGAGTCCCGCGCCGTCGACCGCGACGCCCAGGTGCGGCTCCACCTCCCCGGCGACCTCCTCATGGAGAACGCCGGTCGCGCCCTCGCCGACGTGGTCGCGGCCACGCTCGAGCGCCACGGCCGGCGGCGCGCCGTCGTCGTCGCCGGCCCCGGAAACAACGGCGGGGACGGCTTCGTCGCCGCGCGCCACCTCCTCGACCGCGCCGACGACGTCGTCGTCCTCCTCTGCGGCGCCGCCGACCGCCTCTCCGGCGACGCGGCCGCCAACCACCGCCGCTGGACCGCCCTCGACGGCCGCACGATCGAAGCGACCGACGCCGCCCCCGTCCGGACCGCCCTCGCGTCCCCCCCGCCCCCCGTCGTCGTCGACGCCGTCTTCGGCACCGGCCTCGACCGCCCGGTCGAAGGGTTCCGCCGCGAGATCCTCGAAGCGATCGACGCCGCCGGCCACCCCGTCGTCGCCGCCGACCTCCCCTCCGGCCTCGACGCCGACACCGGCGAGGTCCTCGGCGCCGCCGTCCACGCCGAGACCACGGTCACCTTCGTCGCGGAGAAGGTCGGGTTCGCGAGAGGCGCGGGACCGGAGTACGTAGGAGAAGTCGTGGTCGCGGGAATCGGATTTCCGAGGAGGGAGGAAGCAGGGGAGAGCAAGGGAGAGCAACGAGAGCAGGGGAGAGGGCGCTGACGCGGAGGGGCTGGGGGCTGGGGAAGAAACGCCCGCGTCGGTCC
>JAUIEL010000951.1 GCA_030428825.1 bacterium | reverse complement strand
TCGCCGACGTGGCGATCGGCAGCGAGGACGAGAAGGTGGGAGGGCTCGACGTCGGGCGCGTGTTCATCTTCCACGGCCGCGCGACCGGCCTCCCCTCCGACCCCGACCTGGTCCTCGACGGGGTCGAGGTCGGCGCCGACTTCGGGGAGGTGGTCGCGACCGCGGGGGACGTCGACGGCGACGGCTTCTCCGACCTCCTGATCGGGGCGCCCGACCACGCCGCCGGCGAGGCGTACGAGGGGGAGGCGTTCCTCCATCTCGGATCGGCGTCCGGCCTCGACCCGACGCCGGCCTGGACCGCGGAGAGCGACACCGTGTTCGGATTCCTCGGACGCGGGCTCTCGACCGCGGGCGACGTGAACGGAGACGGGTACGCCGACGTCCTGGTCGGAGTGCCGGGTCACCACGCCGGCGGGCAGGAGCGCGGCGGCGTGTTCCTCCACTACGGGAACGGCCGGGCCGGAGTGAGCCGCGAGGTCCGCGTCCGCCGGCCGGACGACGCCGCGCCGCTCCCCTGGCGAGGCGCCTCGAACGACGGCGCCGTCCGGCTGCGGGGCCGACTCCACTCCCCGTTCGGCGGCGGCCGCGTCGCGATCGAGGTCGAGGTGAAGCCGCTCGGCGTGCCGTTCGACGCCACGGGGACGACCACCGGTCCGTTCCTCGCGAACGGTCAGGCGTTCGACGAGACGGTCGCCGACCTCGCCTTCGGGCAGCCGCACCGGTGGCGTGCGCGCCCGGTCTACGACCGGATCGGCCACCCTTACCAGGCGGCCGGCCGCTGGACGTCCCCGGCTCGCGCCGCGGCGAGCGAGGCGGCGTTCCGGACGCGGACCTGCGAAGGGGCGGCGGCGGCGACGGGGTACGGCGTCGGCAAGCCGGGGACGAACGGGGTGCCGACGCTCACGTCCGGCCCGCCGGTGCTCGGCGAGTCGGTGACGCTCTCGATCGGGAACGGGTTCCCGGGCGGCTCCGCCCACCTCTTCTTCGGGTTCTCCAGTGCGGCGATCCCGTTCGACGACGGGAGCCTGTGGCTCGTCCCGGCCGGGAGCCTCGCGGTCCCGCTCGACGCCGCCGGCGGGATCGACCTGCCGATCGAGCTCGACGCGACGCCCGCCGCGTGCGGCGTCTCGGTCTTCCTGCAGGTCCTGGTCCCCGATCCCGGCGCGCTCGGCTTCCACGGGACGGCGCAGTCCAAGGGGCTCTCCTGGACGCTCGGGAGCTGATCGGAGCGCTCCGAGGTCCGTCCGGCGGGGAGGAGGGACGCGCCGCGGGGCCTCGGCCT
>JAUIEL010000418.1 GCA_030428825.1 bacterium | reverse complement strand
GCCCCGCTCGTCTCGCCGGCCGCTTCGACCACGACGCCGTCGGTGCCGTTGTCCCCGACGAACACGACGACCGTCCGCGGTCGGCTCCGCCCGAGGCCGACCAGCAGGCGCAGCAGCTCCCGGTCCATCGCCTCGACCATCGCCCGGAAGAACGGCAACGGCGCCTCGTCGGGCGGCGCCTCGGGAAGCGCCACCGAGTGGAGCGCGTCGGGCGGGGCGTGCAGCGGCGGGTGGGGGAGGGAGAAGGCGACCTGCGCGAACCACGGCCGGCGACCGGAGCGGATCCAGGCGAGCGCGTCGTCGACCATCGCCGTCGCCCGATACCCCTGGCGGGTCGTCGTCTCGGCGTCCGCGACGTGGCTCCATTCGAAATAGCCGTTCGTCTCGTCGTCGTGGTCCGGGTACGCGCCGGCGAGCGATCCCGAGAAGTGTCGGAAGCCGGCCCGGTTCGGCGCGGCGGCGGCGCCGAGCTCGGCCGCGCCGAGATGCCACTTTCCGAACGCCGCGTGCCGATACCGTCGCTCCGGCGCGAGGTCGAGCGCCTCCGGGATCGTCAGCTCCTCCAGCGGGAGTCCGGGTCGCCCGGGTTTCACCGCGTTCCCGACGCCGGTCCGGAACGCGTACCGACCGGTCAGGATCGTCGCCCGCGTCGGCGAGCAGACCGGGTTCGCCCAGGTCCGCGTGAACGTCACCCCTTCGGCGCGGAGCCGGTCGAGACCCGGCGTGCGCGCCCGCAGCGGACTCGCGGCGGGGGCGTCGAACGCGTCGACGCCGAAGTCGTCCGCGATCACCAGCAGGACGTTCGGCGGCGGCGACGGGTCCTCCGGCGCCGCGCGCGCGCTCCCGCCGACCGGGAGGGCGAAGGCGATCGCCGCGAGCGTCTCGATCCGAAGCGGCCGGAGCGGTCGGCGCACCCGGGTCAGCTCCGGAACGGCTCGCGGCCGATCCCCTGCACCGGGATCCCCTGCGCCGGCAGGACCTCGCTCTGCAGCGCGAACATGCACGCCGCCGCCTCGTCGATCTTCCGCGTGAACGCGATCGATCCCTCGAGGATCGGCTTCAGCTTCTCCCGGTCCTGGATCCGGGCCGGAGGGTACTCGTGCTCCACGACCAGCGGGGTCGACTCGACGTCGAGGTCCAGCAGTTCGCGCGCCGCGAGCTGGTGGTCGAGCCAGTCGACGGACCGGTTCTGGAGGTACGCGAGCGGGTCGTGGCGGGCCGTCCCGGGGAGCTCGTGCTCGCAGAGGACGACCTGCTTCTTCCAGGCGTTCACGTGGTCGCGCGGGTCGGCGGACGGCGCGCCGTCGCGCCAGTCCCCGCGCTGCATCACCTGCCCCGGCGACCCCCAGGTCGACCAGCCGCGGGCGTCGACGACCTGCCCCTTCACGTGGAAGCCGGAGATCAGGAACGGATACCCCTCGTCGCGGAGGACCTGGAAGATCGACCGGGTGTCCTGGCCCATGAGGATCGCGTGCGAAGGGTCGTAGTGGATGCGGAACTGGTCGCCGACGTCGTGCTCCTCGCAGATCCGATGCAGCGCGATCCAGGTCCCCGGCACGTGGCCGATGTTGTTCACCCACGAGTCGCCCGTGGTCCAGCCGGGCATCGGGCACTGCTCGACCCGGTACTCGAGCCCGCGCGCCTTCGCCTCCTTCAGGAGCGGCACGAACGACTCGACGAAGTCGCGCTGGTTCGCCTCGATCGGGACCTCGAAGTTCCGCCCCACGAACCCGCAGACGGCGCGGACGCCGAGACGCTCCGCGGCGTCGAACACCCGGAGCATGAACGCGTGCTTCTTCGCGCGGATCGCCGGGTCGGGGTGGAGGAGGTTGTCGAAGTACGCGAGGTCCGCGATCCCGACCCCCGTCTCCTCGACCGCGGCCCGCACGCGCGCCGCCCGCGCGTCGTCGAACGGCGCCCGGAGGTCGAGCGTGTTCGCGACCGGGTCGAGCATCGCCTCCGGCGGGACGTCCGCCTCGGACGGGTGGAGCGCCGCCGAGAGCTGGATCTCGTCCGCGCCGAGCTCGGCCGCGAACCGCAGCCACTCCTCGATCGCGAGGTCGGGGTCCGGGTCCCGCCGCTCGCGCGGCGTCAGCTCCTGCAGGGCCGCCGTCAGGACGCCGATGGGCATGAATCGGGGAGTGAAGGGCTCGGGCATGGGCGGGCTCCACGGGGCCGGGCGGGAGGGGACGGGAGGTGAGTCTACCGGGAGGGCCGCGGGCGGGAGGCCGGAGGAGGAGAGGATCGGAATCGCTCGCGGGGACTCCCGCCCCCGGCCTCCGGCCCGTCGGCTCTCGTGCTAGAGTCCGCGCTCGTGCCGTTCGGAGTCTCCTCGTCATGCCGAAGTCGCTCTCCATCGCCCTCCTCGGCCAGAAGTTCATGGGTCGTGCGCACTCGAACGCGTGGTCGCAGGTGCCGCGGTTCTTCGAGGACGTCCGGCTCCGGCCCGTGCTCCACACCGTCTGCGGGCGCGACGAGCGGGAGCTGCGCGCGTTCGCGAAGCGGTGGGGGTGGGGGCGGACGACGACCGACTGGCGAACGATCGCCGCGGACGAGGAGGTCGACCTGGTCGACGTCGGGACGCCGAACGATCTCCACGCGGAGCAGTCGATCGCGATGCTCGAGGCGGGGAAGCACGTCGCCTGCGAGAAGCCGCTGGCGGGGACGCTCGCCGACGCGCGGGCGATGCGGGACGCGGCGCGGCGCGCGAAGCGGTCGCGGACGTTCGTCTGGTTCAACTACCGCCGCTGCCCCGCCGTCGCGCTCGCGCATCGCCTCGTGAGGCAGGGGAAGCTCGGGAGGATCCGGCACGTGCGGGCGACGTACCTGCAGAGCTGGGGCGGGCCGGAGGTGCCGCTCCTCTGGCGGTTCCGGAAGAAGCACGCGGGCTCGGGCGCGCACGGCGACCTGAACGCGCACATCGTCGACATGGCGCGGTTCGTGACCGGCGACGAGATCACCGAGGTGAACGGCGCGGTCGCGAAGACGTTCGTCACGGAGCGGACCGTCCCCGGGACGCGGAAGAAGGGGCGGAGCGACGTCGACGACTGCGTCCTGTTCCTCGCGACGTTCAAGGGGGGCGCGGTGGCGAGCTTCGAGGCGTCGCGGCTGGCGCCGGGGCACCAGAACCGGAACACGCTCGAGCTGAACGGCGAGAAGGGTTCGCTCCGGTTCGACTTCGAGGAGATGAACCTCCTCCGGTACCTCGACGCGACCGCGAGCGCCGCGACCCAGGGCTGGACCCGCATCATGTGCACGCAGGCCGAGCATCATCCGTACGCCCGCCACTGGTGGCCGGACGCCCACGTGATCGGCTACGAGCACGGCTTCACGAACATGGCCGCGGACATCTGCCGCGCGCTCTCCGGCCGCCGGCCCGAGGTGCCGCTGCCGGACTTCGCCGACGCGTACGAGACCCAGCGCGTCCTCGAGGCGGCGCTGATCGCGGCGAAGGAGCGGTGCGCGGTGAAGCTCCGGGAGGTGAAGTGATGGCCGACGCGAACGCCGCCCGGCCGCCCCTCGCCCGCCTCTCGGTGATGATGTTCCTCCAGTACGCGATCTGGGGGGCGTGGCTGCCGATCCTCTACCCGTACCTGCTCGGCCACGTCGGGTTCTCGCAGGGGGAGGTCGGGGCGATCTTCTCGGTCAGCGCGGTCGGCGCGATCATCGGTCCGTTCCTCGCGGGCCAGTTCGCCGACCGGCACTTCGCGACCGAGCGGTTCCTCGCCGCCAGCCACCTCGTCGGCGCGGTGCTCGTCTGGTTCCTCTCGTCGACGACGGCGTTCGTCCCGTTCCTGGCGCTCGCGCTGCTGTACGGGATCGTGTACGCCCCGACGATCGCGCTGACGAACTCGCTGGCGTTCCACCACATCGCCGACCGCGACCGCGACTTCGGACGGGTCCGGGTCTGGGGGACCGTCGGCTGGATCGCGGCGGGGATCGGCTTCGGTCACTTCCTCGGGGCGTTCCACACGCCCGACGGCGCGGCGGAGGTCGTCGCGGCGGCGCAGGACGCGGGGCGCTCGGACGCGTTCCGCCTCAGCGCGATCCTCGGGGTCCTGATGGCGGCGTACTGCCTGACGCTGCCGCACACGCCCCCGGCGGCGGGGGAAGGGGAGCGGAACGCGACGTTCGAGGCGCTCGGCGAGGTGAAGCGGCAGCCGCTGCTGACCCTCTTCCTCCTCGCGGTCCCCGTCAGCATCATCCACCAGTTCTACTTCGTCCACACCGCCGACTTCCTGAGCGAGCTGCAGCGGCGGGTCGCCGGGGTCTCCGAGGTCAGCGACTCGGTCAACGCGATCTTCGGGGTCGGAGGCGGCGGCCTGATGACGATCGGACAGATGGTCGAGATCGCCGTGCTCGCCACCCTCCCGTTCATCGCCAAGGGCGTGCCGCGCAAGACCCTCCTCGCGGTCGGCCTCGCCGCCTACGCCGGGCGGATGGCGTTGTTCGCGCACACCGATTCGATGGCGCCGATCCTCCTCGGGGTGATGCTGCACGGCCTCTGCTTCGGCTGCTTCATCTTCGTCGCGTTCATGGTCGTCGACGAGGAGACGACCGCGGACGTGAAGGCGAGCGCGCAGAACCTGTTCAACCTCGTGATCGTCGGGATCGGCGTGATCGTGGGGAGCTGGTTCGCCACCAAGATCGTCGCCGAATGGGCCGAGCGCGCCGACGGGACGATGGACTACGAACGGCTGTTCTCGGTTCCGATGTGGATGGCCGTCGCCTGCCTCGTCCTGCTCGTCGTGTTCTATCCGGGGGGGCGTCGGTCCGTCGCCGCGCCGGCGGGCTGAGCGCGTTCCGGCGATGCCGACGACCCTCCGCTCGCTCGAGGCGCTGGACGTCCGCTTCCCGACCTCGCGCGAGCTCGACGGCTCCGACGCGATGAACGAGGCGCCGGACTACTCCGCCGCCACGGCGGTGATCCGGACGTCGGAGGACGGGCTCGAGGGGCACGGACTGACGTTCACGATCGGTCGCGGCAACGAGCTCTGCGCCCGGGCGATCGAGGCGTTCCGGCCGCTGGTCGTCGGGAAGGACCTCGACGCGATCGAGGCGGACCCCGGCCGGTTCTGGCGTTCGCTCGCCGGCGAGTCGCAGCTCCGCTGGGTCGGCCCCGAGAAGGGGGTGATCCACCTCGCCCTGGCGGCGGTCGTGAACGCGGTGTGGGACCTGCTGGCGAAGCGGGCCGGCGTGCCGCTCTGGAAGTACGTCACCGACCTCCCGTCCGAGCGGATCGTCCGCGCGCTCGACCTGCGCCACGTCACCGACTACCTGACCGCCGAGGAGGCGCTCGACCTCCTGCGGGACGGCGAACGCGGCGCCGCCGAACGCGAGGCGGCGCTCCGACGCGAGGGGATCCCCGCGTACACCACCTCCGCGGGCTGGCTCGGCTACTCCGACGACAAGATCCGCGACCGCTGCGCCGAGGCGATCGCGGCCGGCTGGGACGCCCTCAAGATCAAGGTCGGCCGCGACCTCGACGACGACCTCCGACGGCTCGCGGTCGTGCGCGAGGCGATCGGCGGGGACCGCCTCCTGATGATCGACGCGAACCAGGTCTGGGAGGTCGACCAGGCGATCGAGTGGACGAGGCGGCTCGCGCCGTTCGACCCGTACTGGATCGAGGAGCCGGTCTCCCCCGACGACGTCCTGGGCCACCGCCGCGTCCGCGACGGCGTGCGGCCGATCAGGGTCGCGACCGGCGAGCACGCGATGAACCGCGTCCTCTGGAAGCAGTTCTTCCAGGCCGAGGCGATCGACGTCTGCCAGCTCGACGGCTGCCGCCTCGGCGGCGTGAACGAGGTCCTCGTCGTCCTCCTCATGGCGCGGAAGGCCGGCGTCCCGGTCTGTCCGCACGCCGGCGGCGTCGGCCTCTGCGAGGTCGTCCAGCACCTCTCGATGATCGACCACCTCCGCATCGGCGCCTCGACCGAAGGCCGCTTCACCGAGCAGACCGACCACCTCCACGAGCACTTCGTCGACCCGATCCGCGTCGACCGAGGCCGCTACGTGGTGCCGGAGCGCCCCGGCTTCTCGCAGGAGATGAGGGGGGAGAGCGTCACGCGGTTCCGATGGGGGGAGGGGGAGCAGGGGAGAGCAGGAGAGAGCAGGGGAGAGCAGGGGAGAGGCCGCTGACGCGGAGAACGGACGTCGACGTCGGGCACGGCACCTCCCCGTCCATGGGTCTTCTCCGCATTCCCCTCTCTCCACCACCGGAATCGGGTGAGTTCGGCACCTACTCCGTAGATCCGCAGCGCATGAAACGGGAGTAATGGACTCCGAGGGCGCGACTTAGGAACGTCGTCCGCTCGGGAGCATCGTCGTTCGCGGCGTTTTGTTTCTTCCTAGGAAGTCCGGAGCGGGCGAGGCGGAGGCCGAGACGGGGAGGCTTCTCCGAGAGCGGC
>JAUIEL010000417.1 GCA_030428825.1 bacterium | reverse complement strand
CGGGAGGGACGACGCGGCGCCGGACGCTCGACGCCGTCGGCGTCGACGATCGCGTCGACGACGCTCGGCGCGTGGTAGACGCCCCCGGTGGCGAAGACCGCGAACGCCGCCGCGAGCTGCAGCGGCGTCACCGACACCTCGTGCCCGAACGCCATCGACACGAGCGTGTACTGCGGGGTCCAGCTCCGGACGTTCCGGAGCGTCCCCGACGCCTCGGCCGGGAGCCGGATGCCGGTCGGCCGCCCGAACCCGAGCGACGAGAAGGTGTCGTGGATCCGCCGGAACGCGGTCTGCCGCACCGCCTTCGCGTGCGACGCGTCCGGCACCAGCCGGAGCGCCAGCTTCGCGATGCCGATGTTCGACGACTCGATCACGACCTCGGGGACGGTCAGGACCCCGTTCGGGTGCGAGTCGTTCACCGTCCGCCCCCGATAGCGGAGGCTCCGGCAGTCGATCTCCTCGTCGAGCCGCGCCGCGGCGGAGTCGAGGACGGTCGCCATCATGAACGGCTTGAACGTCGATCCGGGCGTGTAGTGGAACGACGTCGCCCGGTTCGCGTGGTGATCGATCGGGGAGGCGCCGTACCGGTTCGGGTCGAACGTCGGCCGCGTCGCGCAGGCGAGGAGGTCGCCGCGGCGCGGATCGAGCACCACGATGCTCGCCCACGACGGCGCGTGCTCCTCCACCACCCGGTCGATCGCCTCCTCGGTGAAGTACTGGAGGACGACGTCGAGCGTGGTCCGGACGTCGGCGCCGGGCGTCGGCTTCACCTCGGCGCACTCGAGGCCGAACAGCGGTCGCTGGAGGGCGTCCCGCTCGACGACGGTCCGACCCGCGGTCCCCTGCAGGGTCCGGTCGAACGCCCGCTCGACGCCCGCCTGCCCGCGCCCCTCGAGGTCGATGAAGCCGACGACGTGCGACGCGAGCGGCCCCTCCGGGTACCGCCGGACGGTCGTCTCCTCGAGATCGACGCCCGGGAGTTCGAGGTCGCGCTTCGCCCGGCGGAGCGCCACCAGACGATCGCCGTCGGCGAGCGGCCGGCGGAGGACCCGGACGTACCCCGGCCGCTCCAGCCGCGAGTCGACCTCCTCCCGCGGCACGTCGAGCAGCGCCGACAGCCGCGCCCCGATCTCCTCGCGGTGCCCGTCCGTCCAGCGCGAGTCGGCGTACACGTCGACCGCCGGGAGCGACTCGGCGAGGACGTAGCCGTGCCGGGTCAGGATCCGTCCGCGGGCCGCGACCGCCGTCTCCACCTTCCGATGCGACGTCTCGACGCGCGGGCCGACCTCGGGGTGGGCGATCACCTGAAGGTGGAACAGCCGCACCTCGAGCGCCACGAAGAACGCCGAGAGCGAGAACACCAGGAAGAGGAGGCGTCGGCGCGACCGGTCCATCAACGACGCTCCGCGACCGCGACCGCACCCGGCGTCCAGCCGGGGACCGTCGGGAAGAGGTCGTCCTCGGACAGGCCGAGGTCGCCCCGCGCGATCTCGAGACGCTCCGTCGCGGTGACCGATCGGAGGCGCGTCCGCAGGTGTGCGTTCCGCGCGTCGAGATCGCTCAGCTCCCGCACCGCCGCCCCGAGTCCGTACTCGCGATCGATGGCCCGGACGTTCAACGCCGTCGTCTGCAGCGCCACGGCGCCGAGACCGAACAACCCGAGCCAGACCGGCCACTGCCTCATGGCGATCCTCCTTTCTCGGGGACCCGTCGGGCGCCGCGGCGGCGACTCCCGCTCCTGACCATCCGTCATTCCCGGCGCTTCCCGGCCGACGGCCGCTCGCCGTCGTCGCCGGAGCGCACACGTTCGACCACGCGCAGCCGCGAGCTGCGGGCGCGGGGGTTCTCTCGCACCTCGCTCGCCTCCGGGGCGAGCGGCTTGGGGGTGACCACGCGCACGAGCCCCGCGCGCTCGGCGTCCCGGAACGCCCGCTTCACCAGGCGGTCCTCCCCCCCGTGGAACGCCAGGACCGCCAGGCGGCCGCCCTCGCGCAGACGATCGATCGCGCGGGGGAGCGTCCGCTGGACCATGCCGAGCTCGTCGTTCACCGCCATCCGCAGGCCCTGGAAGGTCCGCGTCGCGGGGTGGTGGTGAGACGGCCCGCGCACGACCCGCTTCACGAGGTCGGCGAGCTCGCAGGTCCGGCGGATCGGCGCCGCGCGACGCGCCTCGAGGATCGCCTCGACCACGCGCGCCGCGCGCGGTTCGTCCCCGAGCGTCCGGACGGCGTGCATCAGCTCGTCGCGCGAGCCGCGGTTGACGAGATCCGCGGCGCTCCGCGTCGCGTCCGGCCCCATCCGCATCTCGAGCGGCCCGTCGCGATCGAACGAGAACCCGCGCTCCGCGTCGTCGAGCTGGAGCGAGGAGACGCCGAGGTCGATCAGGATCGCGTCGAACCGGTCGGCGCCGCACTCGTCGCAGATCGCGTCGAGGCGGTCGAACGGCGAGAGGACGGTCCGGACCCGGTCGCCGAACGCCGCGAGGCGGCGCGCCGCGATCTCGAGGATCGCCGGGTCGCGGTCGACGCCGACCGCGGTCGCGCCCTCGGTCCGGCCGAGCAGGTCCTCGGTGTGGCCGCCCGCCCCGAGGGTCAGGTCGAGCAACCGTCCCGACGGCGGCAGCGCGAGGAGCCGCCGCACGTTCTCCACCTGCACGGGACGATGGACCGACCGGTCGTCCGCGTCCGCCATGGCTTGGTCCCTTCCTCGCAGGGCTCCCTGCGGACGGCCGGCCGTTCGCATCGTTCGATCGGTTCGGTTCGCGCGGAGACGCCCGTGGCGCACCGCCCCGGCCCGGACCGGCCGAGCGGTCCGCCGCTCCGTCGGTCCGGTCGAGTCGTGGCGGGCGCGCATCAGAGGACTTCCTGACCGGCGTCTTCGAAGTGGGGAGAGACCTCGGCGTAGTACTCCTTCCACGCCTCGTGGTCCCAGAGCTCGATCTCGTCGTCGAGTCCGACGAAGACGACGTCGCGCTTCATTCCGGCGCTGGAGCGGAGCTCCTCGGGGAGCAGGATCCGGCCGGAGCCGTCGATCGGGCACTGGCGCGCCGACGCGAAGATGAGACGACGGAAGTCGCGGGTCTCCTTCACGCCTCTCGCCCGGTCCTTCATCTTGGCCACCGCCGCCTTCCAGGAGCTGCTCACGTACAGCGTGAGACAGCCGTCGAATCCCCGGGTGACGATGAAGTGGCGGGGCTCGTCCTGGGGGAGCGCGTCGAGGAACTTCTTCGGGATGAACACCCGACCCTTGGGGTCGAGCGTGTGCTTGTAACTCCCGATGAAGCAGGCCCCGGCGCTCAAGCCCTTCGAACTCCCATCCGCTCCACTCTGCACCACCTAGGTCAAACTGTACGAGGGCTTATCGACGCCGTCAAGGCGACCCGTGAGACAAAAAGGAGTTTTCCTGTGGAAAAGCCGTTCTCGAACCAATACTGGCTTCAAACCGGCGATTCAGGGCATTCGAGGTTCGCCGGCCCCACCGGTTGTCCACGGGGTTTCCAGACCCGGGCCCGAGGTATCCACTCCCTCCCCCGATCCCCCCTTTTGCACCACCCCCATCCGAGACCCCGGGCCGGGAGGCCCCTCGGGGCGCGCGTCGGGATCGGGAGGCGGGGAGGGGGTCGCGGCCCGGCGGCGGCCGGGCCGGGCGTCGATCAGGCCGTGGCGTCCGGGGCGGCCTCGCTCTCGGCCTCGTCCCCCGCGGCACCCGAAGCGCTCGGCGCACCCGCGGCGACGGCGGCGGACGTGCCGGGAGCCTCCTCCTCGAGATCGACGTCGAGGAGGGCCTTCAGCTTGTCACGGAGCTCCTCGAACTCGGCGGGGACCAGCTCGGGCGCCTCGAGGCGGAGCGGCTCGGGGCGGTTCTTGGTCGAGACGACGAGGTAGTCCCGCCCCTGCTCGGTGACGAACTCCTCGAGCTTCACCACGCGCTTCCGCAGCAGGACGAGACCCAGGAGGTAGCAGAGCTTCTGGTACTCGCCGGCGTGGCTCTCCGCCATCCGGAAGAACAGCTCGCGGAGGGTGTTGAAGTCGACCGGCCGCCGCTCGGGTCCGCCGACCGTCCGGCGGGTCTTCCAGAACGCGAACTCGCGCTCGGGGTCCCGTTCGCGCCCGTCGAAGCAGGCGACGCAGAAGTCGCGCCGGGCCGGCTCCTGTTCCTCCAGGAGGATCGCCGAGAAGTGCTCCTGCCCCTTCTCGAACGGCGCCTCGCAGGCGAAACACGCCTCGGACGGCTTGCGGATCGCGTAGTCGGCCATCAGCCCCCCCGTGCCGCGGCACGGTCCGCGGCCTGCCTCCAGAGCGAGGGATCATCGCCCGCCACCCGCTCTCCGGTCAAGTGCCGGAGCGCCTCGACGGTCCATCCGGCGACGTCCTCCTCCGCGTCGCGACGCGCCCGGGCGTACCGGAGCGCGAGCGCCGGCGCCGCGGTCCGGACCTCGAGCTTCGCCAGCGCCTGACAGACCTTCCGGACGACGAACGGGTCCTCGTCCTCCAGCCCCGCGATCAGGGCGGTCGCCGCGCGGCCCCGGTCGGCGTACCGGGCGTTCCCGAGCGCGTCCGCGGCCGACGCCCGGGCCGACCAGTCCGCCTCGCCCCGCAGCCGGGCGCCGACCCGGGAGATCGCTCGCTCCCCCCCGGCCTTCACGAGGCCGACGACGGCGTGACGGCGCGCCTCCTTCGTGTCGCCCGGCCGGGGCGCGTCGAGGACCGAGGCGAGCGAGTCGACGGCGCCGAACCCGGCGAGGGTGTCGGCGAGCGCCTCGAGCGAGACGTGGTCCCGCCCGGCCCGGAGCGCCTCCTCCAGGAGCGGCACGCACCCCTCGGCCGGCAGCGCCAGCAGCTCGCGCTGAGGACGCTTCCAGCCCGGCTCGAGCCCCCCCTCCGTCCGGACCGGCTGCGGCGCCATCGCCACCATCTGTCGGATCAGCGACAGGACGAGCGTGTCGCGGTCGTCCCCGCCCAGCTCGTACCAACGAGTCCGCGCCTCGGGCCAGGAGGACGACCCCTGTTGATAGAGTTGCCACCACTGCTCGAGACGAGGCCGGGACGCGCTCTCCTCGCCGGTGCGGCACCCCGCGAGGAGCAGGACGGCGGCGAGCGGGACGGTGGATCGGAACACGCGGACTCCAGGGCATGGCGGAGGCGGGCTCGAAGGCTAAAGAGGGCGGGCGGACGGCGTCAAGGCGCCTGAAGGGGGCGCTCGGACGCCCCGTCACCGCGCGCCTCGCCGAGCCGCTCGGCTGGGCGAGCGGGCTCGCGATCGGCCTCGCCGGCCTCCCGCCGGAGGGGGCCGCGACGACGCTCCGCGCGGCCGCCCTCTTCCTCGTCGCCCGCCTCGTGGTCGACACCGCGCCGAACCTCCACGCCGCGGCCCGGATGGAGAGGGAGCCGTACGACCAACGCCCGCTCCGCCGGGCGCTCGGGAGGGTGAAGCTGACCGTGGCGCTCGGCTGCGCGGTCGTCGCCTGGCTGGTCCTCCACGGGACGCCGGACCTCTCGCGCGCCGCCGGCGGGACGACGAACGGCTGGGTCCTCCTCCTGGCCGTCCTCTCGACCTACGTCGTCGTCACGCCGGTGCTGCGCGAGCACCGCGGGCTGCCGATCGCCCGCCCCAACCTCGGGCCGACGGCGGGCGCGCTGCTGTTCGCCCTGACCGGGGTCCTCGCCCCCCCGCCGACCGCGCCGGCGCTCCTGGTCCGCGGCGCCGCGTGCGTCGTCCTCGGGAACCTCCTGTTCGGGCTCGGCCAGCGCTACCGGGCGGCGGCGCGACGGATCGATCGCCCGCTCGACTCCTGGTCGCTCGCGGATCCCCGGACGCGCGACCTCGTCCTCCCGCGGGCCGAGCACGACCTCGTCCGGAGCGCCCTCGCCACCTGGCCCCTCCTCCTCCTCCCGGTCTGGCCTCCGGTCTGCGCGGCGTTCGCCGGCCGGTTCGCGGACCCCCGCGCGCTCCTCGCGGCGGCCCTCGTCGGCGCCCTCCCCGCGATCCTGTTCGACGTCACGCGGCCCGGGCTCCGCACGACCGCGGCCGCCGTCGCCGCCGCGGCGCTCCTCGGCGCCCTCGCGTCCCTCGCCGCGCCCCCGGACGATCGGACGCTCCTCGCCGCGGCGGCGACGGCCCTCGTCCTCCCCGGCGGCAGCGCGCTGCTGGCGCGAGGCCACGCGCGAGCGCTGATCACCGCCGCGACGGCGGTCGTGCTCGCCCGCGCGTTCTCCACCGTCGCTCCACAGTCGCTCAGTTCTCCACTCGAGTGGCCGGTCCCGGAGCTCTGCGGAGCGATCGCCGTGTCGTTCGCCGCGCTCGTTGCGGGGAGGGGTCGGCGCGCGTAGCGTGGAACGTCGGGAGTCGTCCACGTGGTCCGGTTCGCGCACCTCCACTGTCACAGTCACTACAGCCTGCTCGAGGCGTGCACGC
>JAUIEL010000416.1 GCA_030428825.1 bacterium | reverse complement strand
GAGGGCAGCCCCGGCCGACGCCGAAGGGGAAGCTGCGGAAGCAGGCCCGGAAGGCGAAGCGCTCGCGCTGACCGCCGATCGCCGATCGCGACCGGGCGGAGAGCCCCTCGCGGCCCCTCTGCGACGCCGGGGACGGCCGAACCGCGACGTTTTGCCCCTGGCGACGCGTCGACGTTTCTGACAGAATCCGGGATTCGTTCCTCTATCCGAAACGACATGGGAATCCGACGCCATGGTGAACAACAAGGCCCTCGAGAGCTGGGTGAACGAAGTCGCCGAGCTGACGACTCCGGACTCGATCCACTGGTGTGACGGGTCGGACGCCGAGAACACCTCGCTCGTGAAGCAGATGCTCGCGGACGGCACGCTCGAGGAGCTCGACCAGGAGAAGTGGCCGAACTGCTACTACCACCGCAGCGACCCGAGCGACGTCGCGCGCGTCGAGCATCTCACGTTCATCTGCTCGGAGAAGGAGGAGGACGCCGGACCGACCAACCACTGGGCCGCCCCCGCCGAGATGAAGGCGAAGATGACGGAGCTCTACCGGGGCTGCATGAAGGGGAGGACGATGTACGTCGTCCCCTACCTCATGGGTCCGGTCGGCTCCCCGACCAGCAAGGTCGGCATCGAGATCACCGACTCGCCCTACGTCGTCGCCAACATGCGGATCATGACCCGGATGGGGAACGTCGCGCTCGAGACGCTCGGCGAGTCGGACGAGTTCTGCCGCGGCCTCCACTCGATCGGCGAGCTCGACCCGGAGCGCCGGTTCATCTCCCACTTCCCGGAGACGCGCGAGATCTGGTCGTTCGGCTCGGGGTACGGCGGCAACGCGCTCCTCGGCAAGAAGTGCTTCGCGCTCCGCATCGCGTCGACGATGGCCCGGGACGAGGGGTGGCTCGCCGAGCACATGCTGATCCTCGGTCTCGAGAGCCCGCAGGGCGAGACGAAGTACGTCGCGGCGGCGTTCCCGTCGGCGTGCGGCAAGACGAACCTGGCGATGCTCGTCCCGCCGCAGGAGTACAAGGGCTGGAAGATCTGGACCGTCGGCGACGACATCGCCTGGATGCGGTTCGGCGAGGACGGACGCCTCTACGCGATCAACCCGGAGAACGGCTTCTTCGGCGTCGCCCCGGGGACGGGCGAGGACACGAACCCGAGCGCGCTCGCGTCGCTCCGGAAGAACTCGATCTTCACGAACACCGCGATCACCGAGGACAAGCAGCCGTGGTGGGAGGGGCTCTCCGAGCCTCCGGCCAAGGCGACCGACTGGCGAGGCAACCCGTGGACGCCCGCGACCGAGACCCCGGCCGCCCACCCGAACTCGCGCTTCACCGCCCCGGCGAAGCAGTGCCCGAGCGCGTCCCCGGAGATGGACAACCCGAAGGGGGTGCCGATCTCCGCGATCATCTTCGGCGGCCGCCGCGCGCGGACCGCGCCGCTCGTCTACGAGGCGTTCGACTGGAACCACGGCGTCTTCGTCGGCGCCTCGATGGGCTCGGAGACGACCGCCGCCGCGACCGGCGCCGTCGGCGTCGTCCGCCGCGACCCGTTCGCGATGCTCCCGTTCTGCGGCTACAACATGGCCGATTACTGGGGGCACTGGCTGTCGCTCGGCACGAAGTCGGACAAGATGCCGAAGGTCTTCCACGTCAACTGGTTCAAGAAGAGCGACGAGGGGAAGTTCCTCTGGCCGGGCTTCGGGCAGAACATGCGCGTCCTCGAGTGGATCCTCGACCGGTGCGAAGGGAAGGGCGAGGCGGCGGAGACGGCGATCGGTCACGTCCCGACCGAGGACGCCCTCAACATCGACGGGATCGACGTCGACGCCGACGCGATGCACCAGCTCCTCACCGTCGACGCCGGGGACTGGAAGACCGAGTGCGAGGGGATCGCCGAGTACTTCCAGAAGTTCGGCGACAGGCTCCCCGAGGAGATGAAGCGGCAGCACGCGGCGCTCGCCGAGCGCCTCGGCATCAAGGTGACCGCCTGAGCCGCGCCGCTGGCGTGACCGCGACACCGCGCTAAGAAGATGCACCCCGGCGACCCGTGGCGACGTCCGTCACGGGTCGCTTCGCACTCCCGGGAGATCCGATGAGCCAGATCCAGGAAGCCGACGTCGTCCGCGTGCTGCGGAACGTCCAGGACCCCGACCTCCACCGCGACATCGTTTCGCTCGGGTTCGTGAAGAAGGTCGACATCGACGGCGGGAAGGTCGCCGTGGTCGTCGAACTCACGACCCCCGCCTGCCCGGTGAAGGAGCAGCTCCGCGGCGAGTGCGAGCGCTGGATCCGCACGATCGACGGCGTCACCGACGTCCACGTCGAGATGACCGCACAGGTGCGGGGACCGGCGGCGCAATCGACCGGACCGGTCCTCCCCGGCGTGAAGAACGTCCTGGCGGTCGCGTCGGGGAAGGGGGGCGTCGGCAAGTCGACGGTCGCCGTCAACCTCGCCGCCGCCCTCGCCGACGCCGGCGCCTCCGTCGGCCTCCTCGACGCCGACGTCTACGGCCCCTCGGTCGCCCACATGGTCGGCGGCGAGGGACAGCCCCAGCAGAACCCGCAGGGGATGCTCGTCCCGTTCGACGCCCACGGCATGAAGTTCATGTCGATGGGGATGCTCGTCGGCGACCAGTCCCCCGTGGTCTGGCGCGGCCCGATGGCGTCGAGCCTGATCCAGCAGTTCCTGACGAAGGTCGACTGGGGCGAGATCGACTACCTCGTCGTCGACCTCCCGCCGGGGACCGGCGACGTCCAGCTCACGCTCACCCAGACCGCCGAGCTGACGGGGGCGATCATCGTCACCACGCCGCAGGACGTCGCGTCCGAGGTCGCGCAGAAGGGCCTGAAGATGTTCGGCACGGTGAACGTGCCGGTCCTCGGCGTCGTCGAGAACATGGCGTACTTCAAGTGCGGCCACTGCGACGCCAGGCACGAGATCTTCCGCCCGCGCGGCGGGGACAAGCCGTTCGCGTCGTGGGGCGTCCCCGTCCTCGGCGCGATCCCGATCGAACCGGAGCTCGCCGCCCTCGGCGACGAGGGGACGCCGGTCGTCAAGGCCGCCCCCGACAGCGACACCGCGGCCGCGTTCCGCGCCCTCGCCCAGACCGTCGCCTCCGGCCTCTCCACCATCGCCATGACCCAGGCCGGCGCCGGCATGCCGACCGCGATCGACGCCGACGGCCCGCTCCTCCAGGTCACCTGGGACGACGGCCACGTCTCGCGCCACAACTTCCAGCGCCTCCGCTTCCTCTGCTCCTGCGCCGCCTGCGTCGACGAGCACACCGGCAAGCGGAAGACCGTCCTCGAGTTCATCGACCCGAACGTCCGCCCGATGAAGATCGAGCAGTCCGGCCGCTACGCCCTCCAGTTCACCTGGAGCGACAAGCACGACACCGGCCTCTACACCTTCACCCGCCTCCGCGAACTCTGCGAGTGCGAGAGCTGCGCCGCGAAGGAGAAGCAGTCGGCGGAATCGTCGCGAGGCGCGGCGCGCTGAGGAGGAAGGAAGGAGAGGAAGGAGAGGGCGCTCACGCGGAATCCCGAGGCAGTCGAAAGGGGCCGCGACTCGTCGGGCCTCGGCAGCCGCTCTCCTCGTCGCACCGCCGATTCCCGTGACCCCCTCCGCGTCAGCGCCCTCTCCCCTGCTCTCCCCTGCTCTCCCCTGCTCTCGTTGCTCCCCCTCCTACGCCTCCACCACCACGTCCTCCCCCTCCACCGCGCACGGCCAGCAACCGACGCCGCCGCGCGCGGGGGGGCCGAGGGGCTGGCCGTTCTCCAGGGAGAACCGGGCGCCGTGCCAGGGGCAGACGACCGTGCCGTCGGCGACGATCCCCTCCTCGAGGGAGGCGCCGATGTGCGAGCAGGAGTCGCCGAGGGCGAAGACGCGGTCGCCGTCGCGGAAGACGCTGATCCGCTGTCCGCCGAGCTCGAACGCCTTGCCGCGTTTGTCCTGGATGTCGGTCAGCTTGCAGACGACGTGGCGCTCGGTCATGACTCGTCGATCCCGTGCTCGAGGACGTGGAGCATCGCGTCCGCGAAGAGGTCGACCTCGCGGAGCGTGGTGTAGATCCCGGGCGTGACCCGGACGCCGTCGACGTCTTCGTGGCCGATCGTCGTGGTGACGATCCGGTGCGCGCGCATCAGGTGGCGGCCGAGCGCGCCCGAGTCGACCCCCTCGACGCCGACGGTGGCGATCGCGCACGAGTCGACGTCGTTCGGGGCGGCGTGGAGACGGACACGCGGGTCGTCCTTCAGGCGTTCGACCCAGCGGTCGCGGAGGTAGCGGAGGCGCGCGGCCTTCCGGTCGGCCCCGAGCGCCTCGTGGAACGTCAGCGCCTCGGCGATCGCGAGGCGGTCCCCCACCGGGTACGTGCCGTACGACTCGAACTTCCGGACGTCGTCCGCGCCGACCGCCAGCTGCCCGAACAGCGGCCAGAGCCCCTTCACGTGCTCGCGCTTCACGTACAGCATCCCGCTCCCGATCGGCGCGTTCAGCCACTTGTGGAGCGACGTCCCGAAGAAGTCGCAGTCGAGGTCGTCGCGGGTGAACGGGAAGTGGGCGAAGCTGTGCGCGCCGTCGACGAGGACCCGGACGCCGCGGGCGTGGGCGATCCGACAGATCTCCCGGATCGGGAAGATCTGCCCGGTCAGATTGACGACGTGGCAGACGAGGACCAGCTTCGTCCGGTCGGTCAGCGCCTCGGCGAAGATCCGGACCAGCGCGTCGGCGGACGGCGACGGCGTCGGCGGCTTCACCTTCTTCAGGACGATCCCGTGGCGCGCGACGCGGTGCTCGAGCGCGGAGAGCATCGAGCCGTAGTCCTGGTCGGTCGTCACGACCTCGTCGCCGGGCGCGAGGTCGACGCCGAACAGGACGTTGTCGAGCGCCTCGGTCGCGTTCCGGACGATCGCGATCTCCTCCCGATCGGCCCCGAAGCTCGCGGCGAGGCGCGTCCGGACGTTCTCGACGCTCGGCCGGAGGTCGCGCCAGGCGGTCTTCGCCGGCGCGTGGTTCGAGTACGCGTCGTGCCGGCGGACCGCCGACATCACGCTCTCCGGGGCCGGGGAGACCCCGCCGTTGTTCAGGTTGATCAGCGAACGGTCGACCGCGAACGCCTGCTGGACCGGGAACCAGAAGTCCTCGTCGGCGGCCACCTCCTCCGGCGAGCGCCCGGCCGCCGCGGCCGCGACCCGTCGCACGCGGGCCGCCGCCCCCTCCACCAGGACGCCGCCGAGGAGCGGCACGGTCAGGAGTCCCCCGGCCTGCGCGAGGAACGAGCGTCGGTCACCGGTCATGCCGCTCATCGTGGCTCTCCCGCCTCCCGCCCGCAAGTCCTTGAATTCCGGCCGGGGGGATCCAGTATGGCTCCCCCTCGCTTCAAGCGACCGGAGAGACCATGAGTCAGGAATACCGCGGTCCCGGGGCCTCGATGCCCCGCGCCCAACGCATCCGGGTCGGCGGGATCGCCGTCGCCGCCTTCCTCCTCGTCGCGCTGGCGACCACGACCTGGTACACGGTCGAACCGGAGGAGGTCGCCGTGGTCACGCGCTTCGGCGCCTACGTCCGGACCGAGGAGCCGGGGCTCCACTTCAAGTGGCCGTTCGGGCTCGAGAAGGCGGTCCGGGTGAAGAAGGACCGGAACCAGAAGGAGGAGTTCGGCTTCCGCACGGTCCGCGCCGACGTCCGGACCCAGTACTCGCAGCAGGATTACTCGAACGAGTCGATCATGCTGACGGGAGACCTGAACCAGGCGGACGTCGAGTGGACGGTCCAGTACAACATCAAGGCCCCCCAGGCGTACCTCTTCCGCGTCCGCGCGCCCGAGCGGACCCTCCGCGCGATCGCCGAGTCGGCGATGCGGGCGGTGATCGGCGACCGGAGCGTCACCGAGGTCCTGACGGTCGGGAAGACCGAGATCGAGGAGGAGTGCCGGACGACCCTCCAGTCGATCCTCAACCAGTACGAGTCGGGGATCCACATCGTCTTCGTGAAGCTGCAGGACGTCTTCCCCCCCGAGGCGGTGAAGCCGTCGTTCACCGACGTCGAGGCCGCGAAGCAGGAGAAGGAGGAGATGATCCTCCAGGCCCAGAAGTCGTACAACGAGGCGATCCCCGCCGCGGAGGGCGTCGCGAAGCAGCTGATCTCCGAGGCGGAGGGGTACGCGATCGACCGCGTGAACCGGGCGAAGGGCGAGGCGGAGCGGTTCTCGAAGATCCTCGCCGAGTACGAGAAGGCGCCCGAGGTGACCCGGAAGCGGATCTACCTCGAGACGATGCGCGAGGTCCTCCCGCGGCTCCGCTCGAAGGTGATCCTCGACGGCGAGGCCGGCGGGGTGCTCCCGCTGCTCGATCTGAACGCCCTGAAGGGAGGGGAACGATGAAGTTCGTCCCGGTCGCCCTCGTCCTCGCCCTGCTCGCCGTGATCGCG
>JAUIEL010000415.1 GCA_030428825.1 bacterium | reverse complement strand
ACGAATTGCTGCTTCATGAGTGACCCATCGAAGGCGCCCGCCGGGAGCGCGCCGGAGGACGCGCCGGCCGGCGCGCCGCAGGACCCGGCGCCGGAAGCCCCGCGAGGCCCACCGACCACCGCCTACGTCGCGGACCTCATGCTCGTGGCCGTGTGCGCCTGGTTTCTGTGGAGTGACTACAGCGCGTCGCGATCCGGGGAGGTGGCGCTGCAGGTCCGTACCTGGACCTTCATGCTGAATCTCACCTGCGCCTTCGTCCTGGTGCATCGCGCCATGGCCCTGGCGCAGCGCCACTTCGCGGGCTCGCGCTGGTCGCGGACGACGCGGGGGCGGCGACGCTCTCGGCGGAGCTCGTGCTGCAGGACGGCCTCGCGGACGGGGCGCTCGTCGTCGAGGCGGTCGTCACGGACGCGACGACGGGGACGACGCTGGCGTTCCCGATCGCGACCGAGGCGTTCGCCGGGCCGACGACGGCGAGCTGGACCGGGCTGCCGGCGGGGACGTACCGGTTGCGACACCGGGCGGGGGGGCTCGATCGGATCGTCGACGAGGTGACGCTCGGCTCGGGGGCGAGCGGGGGCGGCACGTACGTCCTCGCCCGGCCGCCGACCCCGACGCCGAACCTCGGGAGCGGCGAGGGGGACGTCGCGGGGGCGTTCTTCGTCGAGGGGGTGGCCCCGGCCGTCCAGTACGGCTCGACGATCGACGTGGTGCTGTTCGATGCGCGCACCGGGCGCGTCGTCGCCGAGGGGGAGGCCGCGCCGGACGGGTCGTGGTCCTGCGCCGACGTGCCGGCCGGGGACTGGACGCTGACCGCCGGCGGATCCCTGCCGGACGGGACGGCGGTGCAGCTCCTCCACGGGCCGCTCGGGGTCGCGGTGGAGACCGGGACGACCTTGACGATCCCGCCCCTGGCGCTCCATCCGGCGATCGGGCTGCTGGTGACGGCGTACTCCGTCGACCCCGACGCCGACGATCCGCTCGTCGCGGAGATCGGCGAGATGAAGGTCCGGCTGTACGCGGGGTCGCAGCTGATCACGGAGCGGACGACGGGCGACTTCCACGTCGCGATCGGCGGCGTCTCGCCGGGCGTCGACCGGCTGGAGGTGCAGGTGACGGGGCACGCCACGCGCTCGATCCCGCTCGACCTGACCGCGGTCGATCCGACGACCCACTTCGATCACTACCTCGTCGCGATGGAGCTGAACTGACATGAAGACGAACCGACACCTCCCGCGGCTCGCGGCCGCGGGGATCGCGTCCTTCGCGCTCGTCGCGCTCTGCGGCGCGGCGCGGGCGCAGCACGGCCTGAGCGTCGATCCGACGATCGGCTACTCGGGGGCTCACACCGGCGGGAACTGCGACTTCACGTTCAAGGGCGAACGGGGCGACAAGACCGGCGAGTGGAAGAAGAGCGGCAAGAACCGGTGGGTGCGCGAGCGGGTCCGGTACTTCCGGATCAAGGAGGCGAAGTGCACCTCCGCCACGGGCGCGGACCGGGAGAACTGTCCGTGCAGCTACGAGAGCCTCGGCTCGATCGAGGTCGTCCACCATCAGCACAAGAGCCGGCGGCTGACGGTGGCGGGGAAGGTGAAGAAGATCGACGTCGACATCATCGGCCTCGACAAGGTCCCCGGGGCCGAGAAGCTGCTGGCGGGGATCCAGCGCGTGAACCGTTCGATCTTCCAGATCCTGAAGCGGACGGTGATCGTCACGACGGTCTCGCCGTGGAGCGACGGCGAGGCGCACCCGACGACCGGGGACTACTGCTTCTGCGTCGGCGCCGGCGCGTCGACCGGCGGCGGGAGCACCACGATCGGCGGCAGCACGACGTCGCCTCCCGGCGCGTCGACCGGCGGCGGGATCACCGACCCGCCGGAGTTCCCGCCGCGGACGCCCGGGACGATGGGCGGCGACGACATCGACGCGCCTCTGGGCGGGGCGACGACGCCGGGAGGCGCGGACACCTCGGCCCTCCCGGGGTTCCCCGGCGGCGTGCGGTGCACGGCGGCGAACGACACGCAGGTCGGGAACTTCGTGTGGGACCTGAAGTACGAGTACACCTGGCAGCTGTCGACGTCGCCGCCGTACACGAAGTTCGTCGCCGGGTGCGTGCTCGACCAGTTCCAGGATCGGCTGCAGTGGATCCGGGAGAAGAAGGTCACGGGGACGCTGACCGGCGCGGCGAGCTGCCACGAGAAGGACCCGCACTTCCCCGAGGACTGCAAGCCGGGATGCGAGCTCGAATCGCATCCGACCGGGTACGAGGTGACGTACCGCCGGACGATGCAGTGGAAGCCGGTCGAGAAGACGATCACCTGCACGCTCGGCGCGAACGGGCTCGCCTCGCAGACGGTGACGTTCTCCGGCATCGTCGGCTGGGAGCCGGAGTTCTCGCCGTGGGAGGTCGCCGTCGGCGCCGGCCCGTCGGGGGACGGGAACGCCTGCAACTGCGACGACTCGGAGGGGAACAACGGCGGCGGCACCACCCCTCCCTCCGGCGAGACCGACCCGAACGGCGGCACCACCCCCGGCCACGAGGGAGGCGAGGGGACCGGCGGCGACGGCGACCAGGACGGCGACGACGGGCAGGAGGGCTGACCGAGGCCCCGGGAGGGGGAATCCACCCCCTCCCGCCCCCCGATCGTCGCGCTCTCGGCCCTTTTTCCGCGTCGGCCGTTGAAAGGGGGCGGGGGGAGGTCTAGATTCACTCGTTCACGGCCAAGAGCCAGAACGCGGGGTGGAGCAGCTGGCAGCTCGTCGGGCTCATAACCCGGAGGTCGCAGGTTCGAATCCTGCCCCCGCTACCATCTTCGGTGCGACCGTTGCCTGCCTAAGACTTAGGTGAGCAACGGTCGCTCTCTTTAGGGTCTGCTTCCATCCCCGCCCGGCCGCGAAGTCGAAGTGGATGACGATGGGGGACTTCCCCTTCGGCGCCGGCAGCAGCCGTCGCAGGACCTCGCGGCGCCGCTCGAGCGACACGCTCTTGTTCTTCAGCACCGGCTCGAGCGAACGGATCTCGTCGAGGGTGTCTCGCACCCGGTCGTCGTCGACGGACGCCGTCCGATTCCTCGACCGCTCCTCCTCGAACGCGGCGCGCGCGCCTTCGAGCTCGGCCTTCTTCGCCGCGAGCGCCTCTCGGACGTCGGCCACGAGCTCGTCGGGGATGTCGAGGAGGCGGCGGGCGCCGTCGGCGACCTGCCGCTCCAGCTCGGCGACGCGGCGCTCGAGGTGTCGTCGAGTCGATGAGGCGTCTCCGCCGGTTCTTCGCCGTGCGATGGCGCGGGCCAGGGCGGCCTCGAGCTGCTCGATCGCCTCGGGCGCGAACACCTCGTCGTCGAGGATCCGGAAGATCGCTCGCTCGAGGTTGTCGCGAGGAACGGCGACCTGCCGGCAGTCGCCGGCCGCCTTCGCCCCGGCGCACGAGTATCCGGGGTAGAGGTACGTCTTCGTCTCGCCGCCCGTCGTCTTGCGGCGGACCCGCGTCGATCCGGTCATCGGGCTGCCGCAGTTGCCGCAGCTGACGAGCCCCGACAGCAGGTACTCGTGGGCTCGCGGCGACGCGCGCCGGCTGTTCGAGGCCAGGCGGCTCTGGACCGCGTCGAACAGCGCCCGGTCGACGAGCGCCGGGTGCGCGTTCGGCACCGTGACCCAGTCGGCCCGCGCGTTGATCCGGAACCGGCCCTCCTCGAACGGGTCGATTTCGCGCAGCTCGCCTGCCTCCAGGCGGTGGAACCGAGGCATCGATCGCACGTTCCAGATCGCGTCGCCGACGTAGGCGGGGTTCAGCAACATCGACCGCACCGTCGACGTCGTCCACCGTCCGCGGCGGTTGGCCCGGGACGTCGAGACGCGGTGCGCGTCGGGCGACGGGGCGCCGCGGTCGTTCAGGCGTTGCACGATCGTCCGGAAGCCGTCTCCCGCGGCCGACCAGCGGAAGATGTCCCGGACCACGGCAACCTCGAGGTCATCGCCGAGCACCAGCTCGACCACCTCCGACTTGTCTCGCTTGGCCCGCCCGGCCCGACCCAGGATCTCGATCGTGCCGTCCGCACGACGGACCCGCCGCGCGAAGCCGTAGGGGACCTTGCCGCCGGCGCGCCGGCCCTTCTCGGCGGTCTCGCGCTGTCCGCTGAGCGTCCGGAGCGACAGCTTGACCGACTCCTCCCGGTCTTGCTCGAGGCCGAGGAGGAGCTTCCCCTCGCGCGAGTAGGGGTCCTTGACAGGGCCGGCGATGGCCTGGATCCGGACGCGAGCGTTTCGGAACCGGTGCAGCCAGGATCCGAGCTGGAACGAGTCGAACCTGCCGAAGCGGCTGAGCTCGTGGACGAGGACCCGCCGGAAGTCGCCGAGCGCCTCGGCGTCGGAGATCAGTTTCTGGAATCCGGGTCTCTCGAGATCCTCGGCGCCGCTGATCCCGTCGTCCACGTACCACCGGACGATGGTGATCCCCGCGGCCGCCGCGAACCGCTCGATCTCGTGCCGCTGGCGCTCGAGCGACTGCTCCTGGCTTCGGGTGGAGCGTCGGACGTAGGCCGCGGCCTGGGTGTCGCTCGGTCGTTCGTGGTTCACGTCGCTCTCCTCTCGCGCATCGTAGCTGGCGCTCTCCCGTCCGCGCCGGCTCCCCGTTCCGGCGATCGTCGACGTCTTCTCCTCCAGTGTGTCTCCAGTCGGTAGTCGCTCTGCGCGCGGAGTTCGGCTCGCCTCGGCTGGGCATATCCGCGGCATCCCAGGCTTCTCGCCGTAGGGGCACCCGACGTCGATCCTTACATCGAAGCGCGCTTCATCGTCGCGAACGCCTTGTTCTCTTGGTTTCGAAACAAGGGATGTCCCTGATGTCAGGGGCTCGCGAGCTGGCGAAGGGCGCCGAGGTCGAGGCCGAGCCGTTCCGCCTTGTCGAGGTCGAAGGCGTAGCTGCTTCGCCTCAGCTGCCTCCCGCCCGTCATCGAGAAGTGACGGGAGGTTGCCTTTGGATCCTTGACGTAGCTCTCGCCCGCCCCGTACATCTCGCGGATTCGTCGCCTCAGCTCGTTCTCGGTCAGCACGTCGTCATCGGCACCTTGTTGACGCAAGTGCTCGCGGTAGCGGGCGAAGGCCGACGGGAGGTGGACGCGTAGTTCGCCCTCCTGAACGAACACTTCCTTGCCCCTCTCGATCCGCCCGATCACGGCCATCGTGGCCAGCGTCTGAAGGAACCGATCCAGGCCACCCCGCTGGGACCCGCTGTTCTCCTCGAGGAGCATGAGGGGCTCGCGCAGTGCGGCCTCCAAGGGAAGGTCTAGCTCGATCTCGACACCCATCGCCTGGGCGAAGGACTCGAACGCTCGGTGGCCGAACGCGAGCACCAGGAGGTTGTCCTTCACTCTCAGTAGGGAATCCGAGCCCTCGTCCAGCACCTTGTCCACGTCACGGCGCGCGGCCGCCAGCAACGCATCGGGGTCGGCGCCCAGCGACCAGGAGGCGAACCGGGGCGCGTACGTGGACAGGTCCTGCTCCTCGATGTTCCGAAGGGCGACGGTGGTCTCGGGCTGCTCGACGAGGTGGGCTTTCCGGAGCCGGATCGGCAGCGTTCGGTCGTTCAGGGCCGCATCGTCGAAAGAGACCTCGCCGCCGCAGGCGATCGGCGCGTCGTTCCCGTACTCGTTCAATCCCTGGTCGGCCCGCCCACGCACGATTCGCTGGCTGGTGTAGTTTCCGCGGAGGATCTCCTCGAGCCTCTTCGACCGGTCGCCCGGGCGGTACTCGTCGAGCACGATGAGCAAGGCGTTGGTTGACGAGACCAGCGCGATCAGCGAGAAGGCTGTGCTGCGGCTCTCGAACTCGGTTCCGTCGAACCCGCCGAGGCACGAGAGCAAGCGGAGGAGCGTGGTCTTTCCGGCGCCCTGCTCGCCCGTGATGCTCAGCATCGGGAAGTGGCCCAGGCGCGCCTCGCGGATCAACCAGGGGCGGAAGAACGACGCGTGTAGGAATCCGACGAGCACGCCGGCCGTGGCGCGGGCGTGGACCCGCATGAGGCTGGGGATCACGGCCTCGAGCATCGTCTTGACGCCGTCCTCGCTGCCCCAGCGCGCCCTCACGCGCGCCGCGACGGCGGTCATTGCGGGGGTCGGGACGAAGACGAGGTCCGGAGACTCGACCGGCCCCCGGTGGTCGACGATGAGGTCTCGGCCGAACACGAACAGGTCGCCGTGCCGGCCGAGCTGACTGACCGCGCTCCGCCGCCGACCACCGGACTGGCGCGCGAGGCTCTCCTTGAGGGCGGCGAGTGCATTCGTCGTGCCCGTCCATGTTGCGCCGGCGACCCGGTTGATGTGCGCGCGGAAGCTGCTCGGACTCTCGAAAGCGTCTGGCGTCAGGTCAAGGATGCCTTCGTCGCCGTGGATGGAGCGGAGACGCACGCGGAAGATGTCTCCTCGATCGCTCGTGCGGATCACCTCGATCAGTTCGAGGACGAACGACGA
>JAUIEL010000414.1 GCA_030428825.1 bacterium | reverse complement strand
GGTCATGCTGTTCTCGGAGGTCGCGGAGGAGGAGGAACGGGTCGGGTCAGGTCGCGCCCGCCAGCGCCTGCTGGACGACGGCGATCACCTCGGCCCGGGTCAGCTTCTCGCGCCCCTCCTCGAGGGCGGTGAGCGTCGCGTGCGCGAGGGCGAGGGGGAGGACGCAGAACTCGCGGATCGGACCGGGCGGGAGCGAGTCGGTGTACCGATCCGCGACCTCGAGCTGGCGTCGCGCGTACGCCTGCATCCGGTCGACCGAGGTCCCGTCGGGGAAGAAGTCGACCCCCTCCGCGAGGTCCTCGGCGCGGTTCCGGAGGATGTTCACCGCCTGCAGGCCGCGGCCGAACGCCGTCGCCTCGACCCGATCGGTCTGCGTCCCGTCGAACCACGCCCAGAGGTCGGAGAGGAGGACGCCGACCGCGCCGGCGACGGCGTAGGTGTAGGCGTCGAGGTCGTCCTCGGACTCGACCCGGAACTCCGCCTCGACCCACCCCGCCATCCGATCCGCCATCGCGGCGATCGCGTCCCAGACCCGCGGTCGGATCGAGGCCGGCGGGAGGTCGGCCCACTCGCCGATCCGGAGGGTCACCTCGGGGAGGACGTCGGCGTGGTCCGCGAACAGCCGCTCGAACGACTCGCGCGGGGCCCGGTCGGTCGCGGACTGCAGCGCCCGGCCGACGCCGCGCAGGAGACGCGCGCGCGTCGCCACGTCGAGCTCGCGCCGGTCCTCGATCTCGTCGATCGAACGCATGCAGAGGTACGACGCCCCGACCGCGTCCTTCAGGCCCGCGGGGAGCCGGCCGATCGGGATGGCGAAGGTGCGGCTCGTCTCGGCGAGGATCTGCCAGGCGTCTTTCACACCGTCTTCCGGAGCGCGGGGGTCTCGAGCCCCGGAGGATAGCAGTTCGGCCGCGCGGTCGAGCCCCGGGCGACGATTCGGCGGCCGGTTCTCTCCCCGGGCCGCCGCGGGCGGGAAGAGGGGGCCGTCAGCCTTCCTCCGTCCGTTTCTCGAACGAGAGCGTCATCCCCTCGGCCCCCCCGGCCGGGACCTCGACCTCGATCGACTTCAGCCGCTCCCGCCCCGCGAACGCCCGGACCTCGTACCGCCCCGGCTCGATCCCCTCGACCACGAACTCCAGCGTCTCCGGATCGACCCGATCGCCGGCGCGCCGCTCCCGCTGCTCGAGGTCGCGGAACTCGAGGAAGACGAAGCGCGGAGACTCGTCGAGGTCGGCCGGCAGCACGACCGTCCCCTGGGCCACGACCCCCTCCTCGAGCCGGACGGTGATCGGGGGCGGCGCGCCGCGGGCGGGGACGTCGAGGTCGGGCAGGACCGCGGACGCGAACCCGTCCTTCCGGACCGACACCGAGTACGAGCCGCTCGCGACCTCGTCGAATTCGAACGCTCCGTCGCGCCCGGTCGCGGTCGAGACCCGGCCGCCGGAGAACGGCCGGTCGTCGTCGGTCCCGGACGAGCGGAGGCGCACCTCCGCGCCGACCACCGGCGTCCCGTCCCGGTCCCTCACGACCTTCCCGGTCACCCGACCGGTGTCGAGGTCGAACCGGAGCTCGCGCACCTCGTTCGCCACCAGCTCGATCCGCTGTTCGGCGAGCCGCCCGAACATGAACGCGCCGGCCCGTCCGCGCCGGGCGACGGTCACGCGCGTCTCCTTCGCCGGGACCTGGCCGAAGTCGAACCGTCCGAGCGCGTCGGTCACGACGCTCTTCTGCGCCCGCCAGTTCCCCTCCGGCCGGGCCTGGATCGTGATCCCGGGCGCCGGCCCGCCGTTCAGGACGACCTGCCCGCGGAGGGTCGCCGTCGGCCCGTCGGTCTCCGTGTCGAGGAGATCGATCTCGACGAACGTCGTCTTCCCCTCCTCGATCGTGACCCGCTCGAACCGCTCGGGGATGTACTGCTCGAACCCGGAGAGCTGGTCGCCCAGCGATCGGTCGGCGAAGCGCCGCATGACCACGAGCGTGTACTCGCCCGGCTCGAGGTGGGTCAGCTCGAACGTCCCGTCCGGCTCGGTGACGGAGAACCGCGGGAAGCGCTCGCGCTTGGCGGTGGTCAGGAACCGCTCCTCCGGCGGCGGCGCGCCCCCCATCGAGACGCGGCCGGCGAGGATGCCGCCCTGGCGGAGCTCGACGGTGACGGGGTCGCCGGGGACGGTCACCTCCGCGAACGCCTCCGCGTAGGCCGGATGGAAGACGGCGACGCCGTACTCCTTCGCCTCCAGCCCGAGCAGCGTCACCCGCCCGTCCTCGTCGGCCCGGCGGTTCTGCAGCGGCACCCGCCGCATCGCGCGGTCCGCGTGCTTCACGTCGAAGACGCCGACCGACGCCCAATGCACCGGCGCCTTCGTCCCCGCCTCGACCACCCGGACCTCGAGGCCGAGCTCCGGTTCGAGCACGACCTCGACCTCGTCCGGCCCCTCGGTGACGTCCGCCTCGACCTTGCCGACGGTGAACCCGGGCGCCTTCACCAGGATCGAGTACCGGCCGGGGTCGAGCTCCTCGACGACCGCTCGCCCGTCCTCGGTGTACGACAGCCGCCTCGAGAGCGAGATCGGCGGGACGATCAGCGGGTGGAGCGGCAGGCGGTTGATCGGCTGGACGACGACGGCGGGACGCGGCAGCGGCGCGCCCGTGGCGGCGAACGCGGAGACGACGACGCGGTGGGTGTCGCCGATCACGATCTCCGGCTCGTCGAACCCCGGGACGACGTCGGTCACGAGGGTCCAGTCGATCGCCCCCTCGGGACGCGCGGCGACGACGTGATCGACGTCCCGGAGCCCGCGGGCGACGAACCTCCCGTCCTCGTCGGTCACGGCGACCGGCGCCAGCACCGCGGCCGGCGCGAGCTCGAGCCGCGCCCCCGCGAGGACCGTCGCGTTCGCGATCGGCTCGTCGCTCGGATCGACGACGCGACCGATCAGCTCCTCGCCGGTCCGGAGCACGAGCGTGCCGAGGTCGCGCGACCCCGACTCGCCGGTCGGGACCGGGCCGTGCACCAGCGAGACGAGCCCCTCCTTGTCGACGAGCACGGTCGCCATCCCGAGCGGGACGCCCTCCAGCGTGAACGTCCCGTCCTCCCCGGTCCGCGTCGACGGGATCGGGAACCGCTCGATCAGCTTCGGAACGAACCGCGGGATCGGCGCGACCCGCCACTTCGCGCCGAGGTCCTCCTGGAACGCGACGTGGAAGTCCGGCCGGATCTCCTGCAGCCCGAACGTGAACAGGATCGACGGCAGGTTCGTCGCCCGGACGCGGGCGCCGGCGACGGGGTTCCGACGCTCGTCGACGACCCTCCCCGTGAACGTCACGTACGGGTCGAGCACGACGTCCCCGAGATCGACGACCTCGCCCGCGTTCGGGACGCGGTCGACGAACCGGATCGTGGCGCGCGCCCCGCCGAGGTCGATCCCGAGGACGTAGAAGCCGCGCGGGTCCATCCCGGTGAACCGGAAACGCCCCTCGTCGTCGGTCTCGGTCCGGTCCTTCACCGCCTCGAACCGCGGCGGCTCGTCCCCGAACATCGATCCGACGTCGGGGAGGAAGTCGTCGAGCGTGGCGGCGAGGAGTTCGACCGTCATCTCCGGCATCGGCGTGCCGTCCCGCTCGACCACCCGGCCGATCAGCCCGCCGAGGGCGCGGGTGTACGACTCGGGCGGCCCCGCCGGCGCCGCCTCCTCGACCGGCGGCGCCTCGTCCAGCCCCTCCGAGACCGCCGACTCGCGCGCCGCGCGGGCGGGCGCCGGACCGCTCGGGGGCTCGGCGACGACCGGCTCCGACGGCTCGGCGGTCGGCAGGGTGGCCGCGTCGGGGCCGTCGCCGGAGAGGATCAGGGCGACGACGGCCGCCAGGACGACGGCGGCGCCGCCGAGGAGGAGGGGCTTCTTCATGAGACGGGCTCTCTCGCGCGGACGAAGGGTGCCACCTCGCCGGTTCCGGACCCTAACCCGAGCGTTCGACTCCCGCAAGCGCCGCGGATGCAGCGATCCGGCGTCACGCCATCTCGACGACCGCGGCGCAGAGCTTCTCGATCCCGGCCGCCGCCTCGGCGACGTGCCCGGCGAGCATGTACGCCGGCGTCGAGACGACCTTGTGCTCGTGGTCGATCACGACGTCGTCGACGAGGCACGCCTCGTGGCGGGCGCCGGTCGACTCGATCCGGCGCGCGGTCCCCTCGTCGGTCCCGATGGTGAGCGTCACGCCCTCGCCCCCGAGCACCCCCGCCACGGCCGCCGGCGCGATGCACATGGCGCCGATCGGCTTCTTCGCGGCGTGCATCTCGCGGAGGAACCGCGCCACCTCCGGGTCGACCTCCCACGGGTCGCTCCCCTGCGCGAACGTGCAGAGGTTCTTGGCGGCGCCGAACCCGCCGGGCATCACCACGGCGTCGACGTCCGACGCCGTCAGCGCCGCGAGGTCGGTGACTTCGCCGCGGGCGATCCGCGCCGACTCGACCAGCACGTTCCGGGTCTCGTCGGTCGGCGCGCCGGCCGCGTGGTCGATCACGTCCGCCTGCGGCTTGTTCGGGGCGGCGCAGACGACGTCGGCGCCGAGCCGATCGAGGGCGAGCAGCGTCACGACCGACTCGTGGATCTCGGCGCCGTCGTTCACGCCGCAACCGGAGAGGATGACCGCGACCTTCTTCATGGGGATGCTCCTGGATCGTCTGCGCGAGCGCGTGCTGTCCGTCGTCCGAGGATAAGCGTATCGTGCATCGGATGGAGAAGTACCGACGCCACTTCCTGGTCTGCATCACGAACCGCCCTCCGTTCTCCCACGAGTCGTGCGGACCGAAGGGCGCCGCCGACGTCCTGGCGAAGCTCCAGAAGGGGCTCGACCGGAAGAAGCTCCGCGAGCTGTACGGCGTCGCCGCGACCGGCACCACCTGCCTCGGGCTGTGCGAGAGCGGCCCGAACGTCGTCGTCTACCCCGACAACGTCTGGTACGGCGGCGTCACCGTCGAGGACGTCCCGGACCTCGTCGACTCGCACGGCGTCGACGGGAAGCCGGTCGACCGCCTCCTCCACCCGGACGTCGAATGACCGCCGCGCGGAGGCGACGTCCGGCGGCGACCCGAGGCGCGGCCGACCGCGTCGGGCCGATCCTCGAGGCGCTGCACGAGGAGTACCCGGACGCCGACTGCGAGCTCCGGTACCGGAGCGCGCTCGAGTTGCTGGCGGCGACGATCCTCTCCGCGCAGTGCACCGACGCGCGCGTCAACGAGGTGACGAAGGGCCTCTTCCGGAGGTACCGGACCGCGGCCGCCTACGCCGACGCGCCTCCGGGCGTCCTCGAGGAGGAGATCCGCTCGACCGGCTTCTTCAACAACAAGGCGAAGTCACTCCGAGGGATGGGCGCCGCGCTGCGCGACCGGTTCGGCGGGAAGGTGCCGCGGACGATGGACGAGCTCCTCTCCGTCCCCGGCGTGGCGCGGAAGACGGCGAACGTGGTCCTCGGCACCGCGTACGGGATCCCGTCCGGCGTGGTCGTCGACACCCACGTCCTCCGCCTCGCCGGTCGCCTCGGCCTGACCGCCGAGACGACCGCGGTGAAGGTCGAGCGCGACCTGATGGAGCTCGTCCCCCGCGACGAGTGGATCTTCTTCGGCCACGCCATCATCTGGCACGGCCGGCGGGTCTGCTCGGCGAAGAAGCCGGCGTGCGAGGGGTGCGTCCTCGAGCGGCTCTGCCCGTCGGCGGGGAAGGCGTGACCGGGTGGCCCGCGCCCCGGCCGGTCGCGATTGCGACGATTCGCCGCGCGCTCCGAGACCGACGCGCCCGCTAATCTCTCCGGAATGCACGCGCGCTCCCCGTCCCCGACCCTGATCGCCGCCGCCGCCGTCGCCCTCGTCGCGCTCGCCGTCGGGTGCGGCCGCGAGGACCCGCGCTTCGCGCAGCTCACGGGGCTCGCCCGCGAGGGGTACCTCGTCTACAAGCGCGAGTGCAAGGTCTGCCACAGCATGAACGCGTCGGCGGACGGGCCGCTCGGGCCGCCGATCGCCGGCAGCTCGATCGAGCTCCTCGAGGCGCGCGTCCTGCGCCTGCAGTATCCGCCGGGGTACACGCCGAAGCGCGACACGCGGGCGATGTTCCCGGCGCTCCCGCACCTGGCGCCGAAGATCCCGGCGCTCCACGCCTTCCTCGACCCGGCGCTGCACCCGAAGCCGGAGTGAGCGAGGCGCCGGCGAGCCGGCGCCCCTCCCGCTCACGCGAAGACGATCGACAGCGCGTTGCTCGCGCAGAACCCGCCGGCGGCGCCGGGGTCGACCACGAACGCCTGGGTGTGGATCAGCCCGACCAACCCGGCCGGGGTCACGAACGGGAGCGTCGCCGTCCCGTCGCCCGGCCCGCCGGCGGTCAGCGGCAGCGAGACGCCGAACGGAAGGAGCGGCGCGACCAGCAGATCGCACCCGAACCCGACCGGCGCCTGGGCCGGCGCCTGACCGAAGAAGAGGAACGCCTGCCCCC
>JAUIEL010000413.1 GCA_030428825.1 bacterium | reverse complement strand
GGACACATTAGGGTACGTCGGACCGAAGTCAAGCCGGTTTCCGACGATGGATGCAACGTCGGCCGTCCGGCCGGCGGGCACCCGCCCCCCGCTCCCGCGCCGTTCGCCCGGGAGGCGCGCCGCGCCACCGGCGAGACCCCGGCCGCGTCCACCGTCTGGACTACCCCAGCTCGGCGCCGAACTCCTCCGCGCCTCCGAGCGCCTCCCCCACCACCCGCCGGAACTCCAGCAGGTCGAACGGCTTCCGGACCGCGCCGACGACGTTCGGGAGGAGGGCGAGCCGCTCGCGGGCGCCGTCGTCCAGGTCGGCGCTGACGATCACCACGGGGACCTCGGGCCGCCGCTCGAGCAGGCGCCGCGCGAAGTCGAGGCCGTTCAGGTCGGGGATCGAGAGGTCGGTGAGGACGAGGTCGACGTCGGGGCTCGCGGCCGTCTCCAGCGCGCTCTCGCCGCCGCCGTGGGTCTCGACCTCGCAGCCGCACCGGCGGAGCACGTCCCGGATCAGCAGGGCGATCGACTCCTCGTCGTCGATCACCAGGACCTTCCGGCGCGTCGCGTTCCCGCGATCGAACTCGAACATCGGAGCCCCCCCGGCGTGCGCGGCCCCTCTCGCCGGAGCGGGCCGCGAACCGCCGTCGCCCGACGGAACGGGAACGATTATGGCGCCCCCGACGGCGGGAACAAGGAAGGATCGACCGGCGCCACCTCGTCGAAGCCGACCGTCATCGACATCGACCGGTACGTCACGACCACCTTCTCGTCCCGCCGGAGGACGCGCTCGACGCGGCAGACCTCGTTGTACCGGGGGAGGTGAACCCGGTCGCCCGACGAGAGGGAGCGGAAGAACCGGCGACGCTCCTCGGCGAGCGGGGAGGCCGCGAGGGTCCGCCGGATGGCGTCGACCAGCTCGCCGGCGACCGCCGCCGCCCGGCCGCCGAGCGAGAGGAGCTGCCGGCGCGGCCCCTCGATCTCCTCGGCGAACCGCCGGATCCGCTCCTCCGCCGCCCGCTCGGCCATCCGCGCCAGCGCCGCCTTCTCGCGGTCGACCTTCTCCCCCTCCGTTCGGGCGTCGGAGAGGCGCTCCCCCGCCTCCCGCCGGTCGCGCGCCGCCTCCTCGCGGAGCCGCTCGACCGCCGCCCGCGACCGGTCGAGCTCCTCCAGCAGCCCGCGAGACCGGTCGGTGTCGCCGGACTCCGAGAGGAGCTCCTCGGCCCGCGCCAGCACGCCGTCCGGGAGGCCGAGCCCCCGCGCGATCTTGAGCGCGTTCGAGGCGCCGGGGATGCCGAGGAGGAGGCGGTACGTCGGGCGGAGGCTCTCCGGGTCGAACTGCATCGACGCGTTCGCCGCGCGCGGGTTCCGCCCCGCGAACTCCTTCAGGCGGCCGAGGTGCGTGGTCACCAACCCGCGCAACCCTCGATCGAGGAGGTGCTCGAGGAGCGCCGTCGAGAGCGCCTCCCCCTCCAGCGGGTCGGTCCCGGAGCCGAGCTCGTCGAGGAGGACGAGCGCCCCGGGGGCCGCCGACGAGAGGACGGTCGCGATCCGCCGCACGTGGGCCGAGAAGGTCGAGAGCGACTGCATGAGGTCCTGCTCGTCGCCGACGTCCGCGAAGACCCCCGGGAACCACGGCACGACCGCGCCGCTCGCGGCCGGGACGAACGACCCGCACCGCGCGAGGAGGGCGACCAGCCCGACCGCCTTCAGCGTGACCGTCTTCCCGCCGGTGTTCGGACCGGTCACCACGAGGAGGTCGAACGCGTCCCCGAGCCGGATCGAGAACGGCGTCACCGCGGCGCGCACCGCCTCGACCGCCGCCTCCTCGCCGAGCCGTTCGCGCGCCATCGCCAGCAGCAGCGGGTGTCGGACCTCGTCGACCTCGAGGGGGCGCCCTCCCTCGACCAGCTCGGGCTCGACCAGCCCGAGGTCCCGGGCCGCCGCCGCCCGGGCGCACGCGGCGTCGAACCGGGCCAACGCCGCCGTCGCCGCGATCAGCTCGTCCTCCAGGTCGAGGAGCCGCCGCGTGAACTCCCAGAGGATCCGGCCGACCTCGCGCTCCTCGTCGTGGACCAGGTCCCTCAGCTCGCGCTGCTCGTCGACGACCGCCTCCGGCTCGACGTACGCCGTCTCGCCGGACGCGGAGCGGTCGTGGTAGATCCCCTTCACCTGCCCGCGCGACCCGATCTTCACCGCGAGCACGAACCGCCCGTCGCGGATCGTCGGGTGGGTCGAGCGGAGGAGCGTCCGCACGTCGGGGCGCTTCGCGATCCGCTCGATCTCCTGACGGACGCTCTCCTTCTTCTCCGCGATCTCGAGCCGGAGCGCGCGGAGCCGCGGCGTCGCCGAGTCGAGGAGGAGCCCGCGCTCGTCGACCGCGAGCTCGAGGTCGCGGACCAGCGGCCCGACGTCCGGGATCTCCCGGCCGAGCGCCCGGAGCGCCGGCAGGTCGTCGAGGGCGGCGAGGGTCGCCCGCAGGTCGCGCGCCTGGCGGAGGAAACGGAACTGCACCGCCAGCTCGCGCGCGAGGAGCGGGGTGCCGTGCTCGCGCGCGTGGGCGACGAGCCCGAGGCCGTCGGCGGTGACCGCGAGGCGCGGCGACGCCCCGCGGTCCTCGAGCGCGAGCGCCTCCCGGGTCTCCGCGAGGAGGGTCCGCCCCTCCTCGAACGTCGCCGCGGGGCGCATCGACCGCGCGAGCGCCTTCCCGGCGTCGAGCCGCGCGTGCGCCTCGACCACGCGGTTCCACGCGTCGAGCTCGAGCAGGCGGAGCGCGTCCTCGTCGATCGGTTCGGTCACGGTCTCCTCGGGCGGATCCACGGCGGGCCGACAGGGAACGGGAAGCGGCGCCGTCCGTCAACCGCCCGCCGAAGATCCGTCGCGGCGCGGCGCGGCGGCGGGCCTCGCCCGGCCCGGCTGGTGTCCGGCCTCCGCGACCGATACGATCTCCCGATTCGACCCCGGGGCGACCTCATGATCCACGATTCGATCGCCAGCACCATCGGCCACACGCCGATCGTCCGGCTGCAGAAGCTCACCCGCGGCCTCCGCTGCACGGTGGCGGCCAAGCTCGAGTACCTGAACCCCGGCGGCAGCGTGAAGGACCGGATCGGCCCCGCGATGATCGAGGAGGCGGAGCGCCAGGGGCTCCTGCGCCCGGGCGGCACGGTGATCGAGGCGACCTCCGGCAACACCGGCGTCGGGCTCGCGCTCGCCGCCGTCGCCAAGGGGTACAAGATGATCTTCACCATGCCGGACAAGATGAGCCAGGAGAAGATCGACCTCCTGAAGGCGTTCGGCGCGAAGGTGATCGTGACGCCGACCGCGGTCGACTCCGACGACCCGCGTTCCTACTACTCGGTGGCGAAGCGCCTGGCGAAGGAGATCCCCGGCGCGTTCTACCCGAACCAGTTCGCGAACCCGGTCAACCCGCAGAGCCACTACGCGACGACCGGCCCCGAGATCTGGGAGCAGACCGAGGGGAAGATCGACGTGCTGGTCGGCGGGATGGGGACGGGCGGCACGATCGCGGGGTGCGGCCGGTACCTGAAGGAGCGGAACCCGGACGTGAAGATCGTCGCCGCCGATCCGGAGGGGTCGATCTACGCCAGCGTCGTCAAGACGGGCCAGCCGGGCGACTTCCACTCGTACAAGGTGGAGGGGATCGGCGAGGACATCATCCCCGCCACCTCCGACCTGAGCGTCGTCGACGACGTCGTCACCGTCGGCGACAAGGCGTCGTTCAACATGGCGCGCCGGCTCGCCCGGGAGGAGGCGCTCTTCGTCGGCGGCTCGTCCGGCTCGGCGGTCGTCGCCGCGCTCGAGGTCGCGCAGGACCTCCCGGCCGACAAGCTCGTCGTCGTGATCCTCTGCGACACCGGCCGGTCGTACCTCTCGAAGTGCTTCAACGACGCCTGGATGGAGGAGAACCAGTTCCTGGAGGAGACGATCCACCAGACCGCGTTCGAGATCCTGATGGCGAAGCAGGAGTCGGCCGAGGGGTTCATCACGGTCTCGCCGGACGCGACCGCGCACGAGGCGCTGACGCTGATGCGCCAGCACGAGATCTCCCAGATCCCGGTGCTCGAGGACCGGAGGAGCGTCGGCCTGGTCGAGGAGAACATGGCGATCGACCTCCTGATCCAGAAGGCCGACCTCGAGAAGACGCCGGTGCGGGACGTGATGGGACCGCCCCTCCCGGAGGTCGACCTCTACGCCGACCTCGAGCAGATCTCCGCGGCGCTCACGCGGGGCGCCCCGGCCGTGCTCGTGCGGATGGGTGAATGGAGCTACGCCATCATCACGAAGTTCGACCTGCTCCACGCGAGGCGGTGACCACGATGGGCGGAGAAGAGAAGAAGTTCGGGACGCGGGCGGTGCACGCCGGCCAGGAGCCCGACCCGGTCTACGGCTCGGTGATGACGCCGGTCTACCTGACGTCGACGTACGCGCAGGACGCGCCCGCCCGGCCGAAGGTCGACGGGCACGACTACACCCGCGCCAAGAACCCGACGCGGACGGCGCTCGAGCGGAACCTCGCGGCCCTGGAGGAGGGGCGCCACGGCCACGTCTTCTCGAGCGGGCTCGCGGCGACCAGTACGATCCTCCAGCTCCTGAAGGCCGGGGACCACGTCGTCGCCGGCGACGACCTGTACGGCGGCACGCGGCGCCTGTTCGAGCGCGTCTACCGCCCGCTCGGCCTCGACTTCACCTACGTCGACGCCTCCGACGCCGCGAACGTCGCCGCCGCCATGACCGACGCCACGCGCGTCGTCTGGGTCGAGACGCCGACCAACCCGCTGCTGCGCGTCGTCGACCTCGACGCCGTGGTCGCCGCGGCGCGCGCGCGGAGCGACGTCCTCGTCTGCTGCGACAACACGTTCGCCACGCCGTACCTCCAGTCCCCGCTGGCGCACGGCGTCGACGTCGTCTGCCACTCGATGACGAAGTACATCGGCGGCCACTCCGACCTGCTCGGCGGCGCGCTGGTGGTGAACGACGACGCGCTCTCCGAGCGGATCGAGTTCCTCCAGCTCGCGGTCGGCGCGCTCCCCGGGCCGCTCGACTGCTTCCTCGCGCTCCGCGGCACGAAGACGCTCCACCTGCGGGTCGAGCGTCACTGCCGGAACGCGAAGCAGGTCGTCGACCTCCTCGCCGCGCACCCCCGCGTGAAGACGATCCACTACCCGGGGCTCCCCGACCACCCGAACCACGCGGTCGCCGCCCGGCAGATGCGCGACTTCGGCGGGATGGTCTCGTTCGTCCTCGACGCCGACGTCGAGGAGGCGAAGGCGGTCTGCACGCGGACCGAGGTCTTCACGCTGGCCGAGAGCCTCGGCGGGGTCGAGTCCCTGATCGAGCACCCGCCGTCGATGACCCACGCGTCGATCCCGGAGGAGGAGCGGCGGAAGATCGGGATCGACGACGGGCTCATCCGGCTCTCGGTCGGGGTCGAGGACGTCGACGACCTCCTCGCCGATCTCGAACGAGCCCTCCCGTCCTGACCGTCCCCCCCGGCCCGACGAGGAGCCGCGCGCCCATGGTCGCACTTTCGATCGTCGTCCCCGCGTACAACGAGACCGGCGGCATCCGCCCCACCCTCGAGCAGCTCGCCGAGGCGGTCTCCGGGGTCGACTGCGAGATCCTGGTCGTCGACGACGGATCGGACGACGACACGGCGGCGCAGGCCGAGTCGTGCGGCGCCGTCCGGGTCCTGCGGCACGACGTGAACCGCGGCTACGGCGCGGCGCTGAAGACCGGCATCCGGAACGCGCGCGCCGACGTGATCTGCATCACCGACGCCGACGGCACCTACCCGAACGACCGGATCCCCGAGCTGCTCGGCCTCATGGACCGGTACGACATGGTCGTCGGCGCCCGCACCGGCGCGAACGTCGCGATCCCGCTCGTCCGGCGGCCCGCGAAGTGGGTGCTGAACCAGCTCGCGAACCTCCTCGCGGGGACCCGGATCCCCGACCTGAACTCCGGCCTGCGGCTGTTCCGGAAGGGGATCGCCGAGAAGTACATGAGGTTCCTGCCGTCGGGGTTCTCGTTCACCACGACCATCACGATGGCGATGCTGAACGACGACTACCTCGTGAAGTACGTCCCGATCGACTACTACCACCGCGAGGGGCGCTCGAAGATCCGTCCGATCCGCGACACGACGAACTTCGTGCTGCTGATCCTGCGGGTGACGATGTACTTCAAGCCGCTGAAGATCTTCCTCCCCGTGACGCTCCTCCTCCTCCTCGCCTCCGCGATCGCGATCGCGTCGGACGTCGGGACCGCGACGGGGCTGTCGGACAAGTCGGTCATCCTGAGCCTCGCGACCGGCATGGTCTTCCTCGTCGGCCTGCTCGCCGACGCCGTCGCCAACCGCTGATCCCCCCGAGACGCGAAACCGCCCGACCGGCGCTGGGCGGGTCGGGCGGACGAGGGCGGGATTCGACGCGCGTCAGCTCCCGAACGGGCCGGGCGTCGGCCCGGGGCC
>JAUIEL010000412.1 GCA_030428825.1 bacterium | reverse complement strand
TCGAGAACCCGGCCGCCCCGTCGAGGCCGTCGTCCGGATCGAACACGTGGATGATCCCGTCCGCGGCGACCGCCGAACCGGCGAGCGCGACGAGGATCGGAACGGGGAACGCGGCACGGGTCACGGGCGTCGACCTCCTCTCCCCCTCCGAGGCCCGCCGCCCATGTTACCCCTCCCCCGCCGGCACCCCTTTCACGAACCGGTCGAGCCAGCGGAAGCTCTCGGCGAGGACGTGCAACACCGACTCGCGGGCCGCGTAGCCGTGCCCCTCCTCGGGGAGCATCACGAGGCGCGCGGTGCCGCCGAGGCCGGCGAGCGCGTGGTACATCCGCTCGGTCTGGATCGGCGCCGTCCCCGGGTTGTCGTCCTTCTCGCCGTGGATCAGGAGGATCGGGGCCTTCAGCGACTCGGCGTGGTCGAACGGCGAGACCGTCCGGTACGACTCCTTCGCCTCCCAGAACGGACGCCGCTCGTTCTGGAACCCGAACGGGGTGAGCGTCCGGTTGTACGCCCCCGAGCGGGCGATGCCGGCCCGGAAGAGGTCGGAGTGCGCGAGGAGGTTCGCGGTCATGAACGCGCCGTACGAGTGCCCGCCGACCGCGACGCGCTCGGGGTCGCAGCCGCCCTCCTCCGCGCACGCCGCGATCGCGGCCCGCGCCGACTCGACGATCTGCTCGACGAACGTGTCGTTGCACGTCGCGGGGTCGCCGACGACCGGCATCGTGGCGTCCTCGAGGACCGCGAACCCCTGCGTCAGGAACATCAGCGGCGACGTCCCGGCGAGCCGCGTGAACCGGTTCGGCTGCGCCTTCACCTGCGACGCGGTCCCCTGGTCGGTGTACTCGTGCGGGTACGCCCAGAGGAGGAGCGGCAGCTTCTCCCCCGGCCGGCGCCCGGGCGGCAGGTAGAGCGTCCCCGACAGCTTCACGCCGTCGGCCCGCTCGTACGTCAGCACCGTCTTCTCGATCCCGGTGAGCTGCGGGTGCGGGTCCTCGAACGCGGTCAGCGGCCGCGTCGAGCCGTCCGCGCCGCTCACGAGGTGGAAGTTCGGCGGCTCGGTCGCCGACTCGCGTCGGATCACGAAGTCGCGGCTCGGCCCCTCGCCGGACGCGGTGAACTGGACGAAGTGCGCGTACCGCTCGGCGTCCGCCCGGAACAGCCGCTCCTTCTCGCCGGTCTCGAGGTCGAACCGATCGAGGAACGGCCGGTCCCCCTCCTCCGTCGCGCCGTCGCCGACGAGGAAGACCGCGTCGCCGTCCATCCGCGCGACGACCGAGCCGTCCGGCGTCCGCCGGCGGACCGGCTGGCCCGGGTCGCCGTACCGGTCGTCGATCGAGCGGTCGAACACGACCCGCGGCTCGATCGACCCGCCCGAGAGGTCGTGGAGGACGGTCTTCACCCAGCGCCGGTCGCGGTCCCACTCCGACACCAAGGCCCGCCCCGGCCGCTCCAGCCAGTCGAGCCCGACGAACCGCTCGCCGGTCCGCGCCGTCTCGACCGGCGGACCGTCGAACGGCGCCTCGAGCCGGAGCAGCCGGTCCCGGTGCTCGGCCGTCGTCCGCGGGTCGCCGCCGTCGAGCGCCTCCGCGAAGACGAGCGTCGCCGGCTCGAGCGGCTGCCACGACGCGGCGCGCGGCCCGACCGTCACGCCCTGGATCGGCACCTCGTCCGCGACCGGCTGCGTCGCCACCGTCCGCACGAGCCGCCCCGACTCGTCCCACAGCTCGATCGCGTGCGCGAAGCGGTGCAGCGGGACGTCGTGCGGGTACGGCGGGAGGACCCGCTCCACGAGGACGGTCGTCCCGTCCGGCGAGACCGCGGCGTCGAGGAAGACCCCCGGCTCGCCGAGCTCGGTCAGGGTCGCCGGGCCGCCGTCCGGGGCGAGGTCGACCCGCGCGAGCTGCCCGGTCAGGTAGTGGTCGAAGAGCGCCTCGTCGTGGGCGGTCCGGAGGAGGTCCGCCCACGTCCGGTGCGTCGCGGCGCGCCCGGCCGTCTCCTCGGCCCTCGGCCCGGGGGGGACCCGCGGCGGGGCCGGCGGCTCGCCGCGGTTCGGGTCGACCAGCAGCACCAGCAGCGCGTCGCGCCCGGCCCACCACGACGCCGAGCCGCCCATCGTCTGGTTCAGCTTCCGGTCGAGGAGACGCCGCGCCGCGCCCGTCGCCGGGTCGCCGAGCCAGAGCTCGACGCCGGAGTCGGTCGTGTGGCCGAACGCGAGCCTTCGTCCGTCGGGGGAGAAGACCGCCCGGCCGAGGCGCGCCCCGTCCGGCGTCTCGATCGAGCGGACGTCGCCCGTGTCGAGGTCGCGGATCGTGTAGCCGGTGAAGTCGTACGGGCGACGCCACTGGTGGAGGCGCGGGTGGAACCGGACGCCGGCGAGCCCGAGCATCGGCTCGGCGAGCTGCGCCAGCGGCGGGAGCGCGCGGTACGACAGCGTCAGCAGGCGCCGGCCGTCGGGGCTGACCTGGACGAGCGGCGTCGGGGCGGCGTCGACGATCCGGACGACGTCCTGTTCGGGAACGAGCCAGTCGGTCACGGCTCTCCCGGGTCGAAGCGCCACGTCCCGTCGACGAGCGTGAACGTCAGGCGCGTGCGGTGTCCCTTGCCGTCGTCGACGACGACCTCGGCCCGGCCGCCGTGCGACTCGACCGACCGGATCTCCGAGTCCTTCAGGTGCTCCTCGTTCACCCCCATCGACACGAACTGGGCGCGCGCGCTCGCCTCGAAGATCCCCGCGAACCGGGCCCGGGCGTCGAGCCGCTTCCACTCGTCGTGCGAGATCCCGATCGGCCGGAGGAGGGCGTCGGCGGCGGACGGCCCGTCTCGGCGCGCGAGCGCGGCGAGCTCGGCGTCCTTCGTCGCGATCTGCTCGTCGTAGAGCTCCCGCACCTCGGGGGTCAGCACGTCGTACAGGAGCTCCCACCGCGACTCGGCGATCGCCGTCCGGACGGAGACGAACGCGTCGGACGGCGTGTTCCGCGCCTCGGAGCAGGCGAGGAGGACGACGAGGGCGGCGGCGAGCGGCGCGGCGCGGAGCGGCATCGACCCGGTCAACCCCCCGAGAACGCCCGGATCAGCTCGACGGCGTCCCCGGTCGAGATCGGGTGGTCCGAGGCGCCGGAGAGGAGCATCTCGCCGTTCACCGCCACGTTGACCGACTCGTCGCCGATCACGCCCGCGGCCTCGGGCGCGACGCGGGCGAGCTCGGCGAGGAGCGCGCCGACGGTCCGGGCGGGACGGTCGACGACGACCACGCCGTCCGGCGCGCCGTCGACCGGCGCCGGAAGCTTCACCCGGACCTCGAACCCGGTCGCCAGCCGGGCCAGCTCGCGGCGCCAGTCCGGCTTCGGCGCCCCCTCGGCGTCGAGCCCGGTCACCTCGTAGAACCGGCTCCGCATCTTTCGGAACTCGTCCCGGTCGACCTTCTCCCCGAGGAACGGCCCGTACGTCGTCCCCTCGTCGAACCAGCGGTCGGGGAGGGTGTCGTCCTTCGCGCGGACGCCGAGGCGCGCGTTGATCATCCGCTCGAGGCCCGTGATCCAGCGGCCGCACTCGTCCAGCTCCGCCTCGTCGAACTCGAGCCCGGTCACGTGGCCGATCTGCTCCTTGAACTCGGCGTACTCCGGGAGGGACGGGGAGTTGAACAGCTTCGTCGTGAAGCGGCACATCCCGACCGAGTCGCCGGCCGCGAAGGTGTTCTCGCACTTCCGGACCGCGATCTCCTTCCCCTCGTACGAGTTCGGCTCGGGCGCGACCTTCCCGCCGTAGAGCGCGGTCTTGAACGCCTCGTCGTCGTTGATGCGGGCGTTGATCTCGAGGGTGACGCGGTTCCGGAGGTGGTCCATGCCGCGGGTCGCCACCGCCAGGCCGAGCGCGAACGCCTTCAGGATGCGCGCGTCGTGCGGGTCGGACTGGAACAGCCCCTTCACCGCCATCCGGTACTTCAGCGCCTCGGCCGGGTACTTCCCGGTCTCGACCGCCCGCGCGGAGTCGGCGACGACGTCCCCGAACCCCTCCCGCTTCGCGATCAGGAAGAGGAGCCGCTCGATCGAGTCGAAGTTCCCCCACGACAGGTCGAGGCCGCCCGTCTCCTTCTCGGTGATCAGCCCGCGCTCCCACAGCTCCATCGCCCAGGCGATCGCCGAACCGGTCGACGAGGTGTCGAGGCCGAGGTCGTTGCAGATGTTGTTCAGCCGGAGGACGTGCTCGATCGTCGTGACGCCGACCATCGGCCCGAACTTGCCGAGGGTGACGTACTCGGGGCCGTCCCCCTTGTCGTACTTGTCGAACGTCCCGTCGCCGTGGCGCCCGGTCTTCCGGTACCCGCCCTCGGTCTCGTGCGCGACGTCGACCTGCGAGAGGTCGTACGAGGCGTTCCCCTTCAGCCCCTTCATCGCGCCGGCGCCGTAGTACCCCTTCCCTTCCGGCGTCATGTCGTTCAGCGGCCGGCAGTTGACCGGGCACTTGAAGCAGCCGGCCATGCCGGGGCGGTACGGATCGATGTTGTCGGCGTCGAGCTCCTCGGTCCAGGTCGTCACCTGGTTGTTCTTCGTCCCCATCGCCCCCAGCACGCGGCTCGGCTTGTAGAGGAACGGGGTCCCGACCGTCTTCAGCGCGTTCTTCACCACGCTCGTGCCGAGGACCTTCTTCGCGATCGGGCCGTTGAACTTCTTGAACGGCTCGTGCGTCGGCGGCTCCTTGGCGCTGCCGGTCAGGAGGAGCGCCTTCAGGCGGAGCGAACCCATCTTGGCGCCGGGGCCGCCGCGGGCGTAGATCGCCTTCGGACCGCCCATGATGCCGGCGCAGTTCACGAGGTTCTCGCCGGCGGTCGTGATCGACGCCATCGCCATCGTCGCGCCCTCGCGGACGCCGAAGTCCTCGGCGACCTTCGGCCGGAGGTCGATGTTGTCGAGCCCGACGTACGGCGACGCGTCGACGAACCCGACGTGCTCGTGGTCGATGTGGAGGAGCGACCACCCCTTCGCCCGGCCGTACAGCACGATGTGGTCGTACCCGTGCATCTTCATGAAGCCGGGGACGAAGTCGCCGCAGTTCGCGTCCATCAGCACGCCCGAGTCGGGCGCCCACGAGGTGACGTTGCCGCGCGCCGCCGACGGGACGAAGCCGGTCAGGATGCCGGTGCCGAAGATCAACGGGACGTCCGGGTGGAGCGGGTCGAGCGACTCGTCGAGCAGGCTGTAGAGGAGGACCATGTTCGAGCCCCGGCCGCCGAGGAAGCGCCGGACGATCTCGATCGGGAGATATCCGCGGCGGGTCTCCTGCCGCTCCAGGTCGACGAGGAGCACGCACCCCTGCGTCGGGTAGCGGGGCGTGTCGTGCAGGCGCTCGAGGAGCGCGTCGACCCGGGCGCGGATGCCGGCCGAGGTCGGGGGCGGACTGACGGTCGTCACGAGATCCTCATTCGGTTCGGCCGGTGCGGCGTGGGGGCGGGAACCGCATTTCAACCGGAGGCCGGGCCCGGTTCAACCTCGGCCGCCGACGGGCGGCTCGATCCGCCGGGGAAGATCGGACCACGCGCCGGTTACACTCGCCCGCCCTCGGAACCCGGCCGCCCATGCCCCGCCCCTCTCGACTCCTCGTCGCGCTCCTCGTCGCCGGAGGCCTCGCCGCCGCCGTCGACGCGGCGCGACGGGCCCCTCATCGCGCCGACCCCGCGGCCGGCTGGGCGATCGTCGACCCGGACGGCGCCGAGGACGGGACGCGCGACGGAGGAGCCGTGCGGCTCGACCCGGACCGGTCGCTCGCCACGGGGATCGGCGAGGACGGGACCCTGAAGGCCCGGACGGTCCGGATCGTGGCGACCCCCCTCCACCTCGGCGCGTCCCTCGAACTCCGCTGGGTCGCGCCGAACGGACAGGAGCGGGTCGCCTCGATCGCCGCCCGGCGCGTCTCGATCGGACACCGGAGATGGGCCGACACGCCGTGGGTCGAGACCGCGGCGGCGGACGTCGCCCCCGGGACCTCCCACTTCGACGTCGGCCGAAACGTCACCGTCGACGTCCGGTTCCGCGGCGGAACGATGGCCGTCGCGCTCGACGACGCCGAGGTCCTCGCCGCCCCGTCCCACGTCACGCCGGGCCGCTTCCTCGTGACCGCCCGGGAGCGCGCCTTCACGCTCTCCGGACTGTTCGTGGAGGGGACGGCCGGCGCGGGCGAGGCGGAGCATCCGGTCTCGTTCTCCTCCGACCTCTCCCGGTCGCTCCCGCCGGCCCGGCTCGGTGCGGCGGCGCGACGGCTCCTGGCGGATTAAAATACGTTAAAGGTGCCGCAAAGGTGCTGCGTTTCGCGGCCGTAGGGCTCATATTAGCCGCCAATCGGCTGGACTAGTCCTACCTCGGGAACCTGAGTGGAATGCCTTTGACCCGCCCGACGATCCGACGCCCTCGCTCCCTCCTTTCATCGATAGTCGCCGGACTGGCTCTCTTCGGCCTGACGGCGCCTCAGACCGCCGCCGCACAGGACGATGCGACTCC
>JAUIEL010000411.1 GCA_030428825.1 bacterium | reverse complement strand
TGCCGTCGGTCTGGGGGTCGGCGACGTCGAAGAGCCCCTTCAGCTTCGCCTTCTTCGGGGCGGCGTCGGCGACGTCTCCGAGCAGGAACGACAGGGCGGCGAGACCGAGGACGCTGAACGGACGAGAGAGACGCATGGGCTCCTCCTTCGGGGGCTCTCGCGGCGCCGTGGGGCGGGCGACCGCGGGGGATCGTGGGACGGGAGGGAGGAACCGGTCCGCGCGCTCGGGGTGGCGGAGGTTTCCTCGATTGTCGTCGATCCGCCGGGATCCGCCGGGATCAGCCGGCGCCGAGGAGGAGGGCGACGGCGAGGCCGAGGTGCGTCCCGACGGCGGTGCCGATCGAACCGACGAGGATCGCGGGGAGGACGAGGTCGTCGCGGTCGAGCGCGCGGGCCAGCGCGAGGGCGGTCGTCCCGCCCCCGACGTTCGCCTGCGAGCAGACCGCCGCGGCGGCCGGGTCGCGTCGGAGGAGGCGCGTGACGCCGAACAGGAGCGCGCCGTGGACGGAGAGCGCGATCGCGACGAAGCCGAACAGGGTCCCGCCGAGCGGGCCGAGCCGGGCGAGCGCCTCGAGGTCGCAGAGGACCCCGATCACGGAGAGGAACAGGAGGATCGCGGTCATGCCGAGGACGCGCGCGCCGCGGAGGCGATGGACCCGGTCGACCTGCGCGAGCACGAGCGCGAGCGTGGTGAGGACGATCATCCACTGGCCGGGGAACGTCTCGGGGAGGGCGCGCGAGACGACGAGGGCGAGCAGCGCGAGGGCGACCAACGCCGCGACGTCGCGCGGGGCGACCGACTCGACGTCCGGGTCGGTGGGCGCGCCTCCGGACGGGGGCTCGCTCGGGTCGGGCGCCTCCTCCGCGACGGCGGGGCCGCTCATCCGGCGCGGGACGACCAGCGTCACGACCATCCAGACCGTCGTCATCAGCGCGTCGACCGCGGTCGCGCCCGCGAACAGCGCGCCGCGCTCCTGGATGCCGAACGCGACGGCGAGCGCCGAGAAGTTGACGCTCCCGCCCGTGTACGTCCCGACGAACATGCCGGCGAGCGCCGGCGCGTCCTCCCCGACCGCCGCCGGGAGATCGACGAGGTGGTACGCGGCCGGGACGCCGACGGCGGTCGCGAACGCGCCGACGAAGAAGAGGAGCAGCATCGTCGGGCCGGCGCGGCGCAGCGCGCGGAGGCGGACGCCGAGGAGCAGCCAGAAGACGCCGAGCGGAGCGACGATCCCGAAGATCCCGTCGTACAGCGCGTCGCCCGGCCGGTAGGTCGGGACGACGCCGGCGTTCGACAGGACCGCCGCGAGGACGATCACCAGGAGCGCGCTCCCGAGCGCTCGGAAGCCGCGGACGCGGGCGAGCCGTTCGCTCGCCCAGACCGCGGCCCCGAGGACCGCGAGCACGAACAGCGGTTCGTCGGTCACCGCGCGGGGCGCGGGTCAGTTCGAGGACGTCGCCGGCGCCGCGCCGGCGCCCGCGTCGACGTCCCGGACCGACCGCGGCTCGAGCGCCCGGTCGATGCGCGCCGCGAGGTCGACGAGGTGGGCGCGGGTGACCGGATCGCCGGCCCGGTCGCGGGTCCGGCCGATCTGGTTCAGGACCGCCTCCAGCTCGCTCCGGCAGAGCGCGGGGAGGTCGGAGTCGACGTCGAGCGCGTCGACGAACTTCGACAGGGCGTCGACGTGGGCGCGCTGCAGGTTCCGGCGGTGGAGGTCGATCTCGACCACGGCTTCGGCCAGCTCGGCCCAGACCCCGTTCCTTACGTCGGCGAGCATCTGCGCCGGCGTGTACGCGTCGTCCCCGGCCCGCTCGACGTGCTCGGCCATCCGCATCACGCGCGACTCGTTGACCAGGCCGCCGAGCACCCGCTGATGGGTGCGGAGCACGCGGTTCGCCGCGCCGTGCGTCTCGAGGCGGTCGAGGATCTCGGGAGCGAGGAGCGCGGCCGGCGTCCGGAAGGCGTGGTCGACCAGGAACCGCACCGCCGCGCGCTGTCGCTCGGGCGCGACCGGCTGGTAGACCCGGTCCGCGTCGCCGAACCGGAGGTTCTGCGCGACCATCCCGCCGACCACGTTCACGACGTGGCCGAGCTCGCGGTCCCGCTGGCCGAGCAGCTCGTCGTACATGTTCCGCAGGAGCGAGTAGTCCTCGCCCGGCGCGCAGGTCGCGTCGACCAGGAGGCCGGCCACGCGCTCGACGTTCTTCAGGCCGAGCTCCGTCGCGGCGATCGGGTCCGACCCGAGGTCCTCGGTCTGCTGGCTCGGATCGAGCGACGGGTTCGGGTCGCCGAACCGGAGGACCGGGTCGTCGACCTGCCTCCGGACCAGCTCCTCCAGGTGCTCCCGCTCCTTCTCGAAGCTCCAGCTCGACGGCACCTCGCGGTACCCCCAGTCGACGGCGAAGAAGTCGTACGGCCCGACGACCGGGATCAGGCGCGCGCCGTCGCCGGGCTGGGCGACGTAGTTGAACCGCCCGTAGTCCATGATCGACGCCTCGTTGCCGTACTTCGCCGTGAACTCCGGGTCGCGGAGCTGGTCGACCGTGTACGCCGAGCTCGCCTTCATGTTGTGCGGGAAGCCGAGCGAGTGCCCGACCTCGTGCGTGATCACGTACGCGAGCAGCTCGCCGATCAGGTCGTCGGGCATCGGCAGCTTCTGCGCGCGCTCGTCGAGCGGGGAGACCTGGACGAAGTACCAGTCCCGGACGAGCTTCAAGATGTTGTGGTAGACGACGATGTCCGCCTCGAGGATCTCGCCCGTCCGCGGGTCGTGGACGTGCGGTCCCATCGCGTTCTCGATCGTCGACGGGAGCCAGCGGATCGTCGAGTAGCGCGCGTCCTCCGCGTCCCAGTCCGGATCCTCGCGCTCGCTCGGCGCGTCCGCGGCGACGATCGCGTCCCGGAACCCCGCCGCCTCGAACGCCGGCGCCCACGCCTCGATCCCCTTCTTCACCCACGGCCGCCACTTGGCGGGGACGCCGCGGCCGACGTGAAAGACGATCGGCTTCTTCGGCTCGGAGACCGCGGCGTCCGGGTCCTTCTTCTCGAGGCGCCAACGCGTGACGTACCGGACGCGATCGACCTCGTGCCGGTCGGTTCCGTAGTCCTCGAACGAGGTGCTGAAGAACCCGACGCGGTCGTCGTGCCGGCGGGGGCGCATCGGGTCGCTCGGGAGCCGGACCATGCTGTGGTGGATCAGCGCCGTGACCGCGCTCTGCGTCGGGTCGGTCTCGGACCGGCCGAACCGACGTCCGCCCGAGCGGTCGTTCGACGTCTTGTACGTCGCGAGGACCTTCGTCTCGAGGTTCGTCGGGAACGCCTTGAACTCCTCGAGGAACGAGCGCGACTTGTCCATCGCCGACGCGCCGAGGCGGCGGGCCGCGCTGAACTCCTGGACCTCCGAGGTGAAGAGGTCGGTCACCTCGACGACCGGCGCCCGGTCCTTCCCCCACGCCTTCACCGGGAACGTCTTGATGATCGGCTCGAGGCTCGTCGCCTCGACCGCGTTCCGGACCGGGTCGTCGACGTCGGCCCGGATCCGGTACTTCACGTCGCGGAGCAGGACCGTCTCGTCCCGCATCTCCCACCGGACGACGCGGTCGCCGACCGACGTCCCGCCGTAGCCGTGGCCGGCCTGGGTCTTGGCGATCTGGGTGACCCAGAGGAACTCCTCCCCGAACGCGTCCGACGGGATCTCGTAGAAGAGGTCCTCGCCGACGCGGTGGACGAGGAACACGCCGCGCTTCGTCTCGGCGGAGTCGGGGATCACCTCGTCGTACGACTTCACCTTCTCCTTCCCGCCGGCGTCGCGCGAGCGGGCGCCCCGCGGGCCGCGGTCGCCGGGCGACGGCCGGTCCTGGGCGGAGGCGGAGGTGAGGACGACGAGGGCGGCCGCGGCGACGGCGGCGAGGCGGGTGAGGCGCATGGAAGGGATCCCCGTGACAGCAGGCGGAGTCGGTGGCGGACGACGGCCCCGGACCGAAGTCCCGAAGGGCGTCATGCTACCAGACCGTCTCCGCCGTCGCGCCTCCTCGCGACCGCGGCCGGGGCCCCGATCCCTCAGGCGTCCTTCGGATGGACGACGAGGACGCTGGCGCGCGAGCGGTCGAGATACCGGCGGGCGAGCGCCGTGAGGTGCTCCGCGTCGAGGCTCTCGTAGTCCTGCACCAGGCGGCGGCTCTCGTCGAGCGCCGCGGTCCGCGCGTGCAGGTTCGAGAGCTGCTGCAGCCACCAGCCGTTGCTCCGCTGCGAGTCGCGGAGCGAGGCGAGGAGCGGCTCCTTCAGGCGCTTCAGCTCCTCGTCGGTCACGCCGCGCTCGACCAGGTCGTCGGCGACGGCGAGGCACGCGTCGACGAGCGAGTCGGCGCCGGTCGGGTCGGAGAGCGCGGAGATCGAGATCCGTCCCACGCCGGGGTAGACGCGGCTCGCCTCCGACGACGCGGAGGGGCTGTACGTCGCGCCGAGCCGCTCGCGGATCTCGAGACGCACGCGGTCGTTCAGGACCCGGGCGAGGAGGTTCAGCTCGCGCCCGTCCCGCGCCTCGATCCCGTCGTGGGTCGGGAACGCGACGTAGACGAGCGACTTCGGCGTGGTCGAGTCGATCTCGGCCCGCGAGCGGAGTCCGGCCTTCATCGCCGGCGCCTCGCGTCGGGACGCGTACGGCTCCAGGGGGCGCCTCGGCGGCAGGACGCCGAACGTCCGCGCCGCGGCGCCGATCGCCGCCTCCACGTCGAGGTCGCCGACGAGGGAGACGGTCAGCGGCGCCCGGCGGAGGTGCGGCTCGAGCCACTCGCGGACGTCGTCCATCGTCACCGCCTCCAGCTCGGCGAGCGGCGGGACGCCGAACCGCGGGTCCCCCTCGTAGAGCGCGGGGAGGAAGTCGCGCGTCAGCGGTCCCTGCGGCTGCTTCGAGAGCGACTCGTAGATCTGCGGAACCCGGCGCTTGAAGAGGCGGAGCGACTCGTCGCGCCATCCCGGATCGCTCAGGTAGGCGCAGGCGACCTCCATCTGCAGCAGGAGGTCCTCTCCCGTCGTCGCGCCGGCGATCGAGAAATGGTCGGGGCGGACGCCGAACGAGATCGCGACCTGCCGGCCGGCCAGGAGGCGCCGGAGCTCCTCCTCGTCGTGACGGCCCAGCCCTCCTCCCTCGAACGCGCTGCTCGCGGCGACGACGAGCGCCTGACGGTCCTTGTCGAGCGTCAGCTCCCCCTCGCCGAACGACGCGCCGAGGAGGACCTGACGCGCCTTGAAATCGGTCGGCTTCACGAAGACGCGCACGCCGTTCTCGAACTCGACGCACTCGACCCCGAGGTCCTCGATCGTCTCCCGCGCCGTGATCGCGCCCGTCCGCTCGGGGGACGACGCGTACTGGAACTCGGTCACCGCGTCCGCCTCGCGCGCGCTCACCTCGACGGCGCCGCTCTCGTTCCACGCCGCCAGGAGCCGCTCCTCGGCGGGGATCGAAAGGTCGTTCGGACCCATCGAATGGAGGGAGAACGAGCCGCCTTCCCACGCGCTCACCAGCGCGCGGTGGCACGCCTCCGCGGTCAGCTCGAGGTACGCCGGACGGAGGACCTCGCGATCGGTCGCGGCCGAGGTCGGGACGTACCGCGACTCCGCCGCGCGGACCAGCTCGCTCGCCCACGCCTGGCTCGACCGCGTCGACTCCGACTCGACCGCCTCGTCGAGCGCACGCAAGGCGTCGGCGCGCAGCTCCGCGAGCTCCGCCTCGTCGAAGCCGTGCTCGAGCGCGCGCCGCAGCTCCTGCTCCACCGCGGCGAGCGACTCCCGCCACGCGTCCGGCTCGCAGGTGACCGTCACCGACTCGCGCTCCGCGACGCCGACCAGGTCCTCCTCGTACGCGAACGCGGCGAGGAACGGCGCCTCCCCCTCCCGCACGAGTCGGCGCAGGCGGAGGTTCAGGAGCCGGTGCGCCGCCTCGAGCGGCACCTCGGCGGCGACGTGCTCGCGGTCGTACGGCGTCTCCTCGGCCGGGCGAATCCTCCCGACGGAGATCTGCGTCGTGACGAGCTCGGGGTCGGCGATCGCGATCACCGGCGTCGGGTCCGAGAGCGTGCCGAGCGAAGGCTCGGGGCGCCACGGGTCGTCGGGCGGCGCGAAGTCGCCGAAGGTCAGCTCCACGACCGGCAGCGGATCGAGGTCGCCGAGGTCGCCGACGATCACCAGCGTGAGGTTCTCGGGCCGGTACCACCGCTCGTAGAACGCGCGGACGCTCTCCGCCGTGAAGGCGTCGCGCGCGGACTTCACCCCGATCGGGAGGCGCTCGGCGATCCTCGTCCCGGCGAGCTGGCGCTTCAGGAGCTCCTTCCCGACCCGCGCCATCGGCGAGTCGCGCTCGCGCTCCTCGCCGTCGATGACGCCCTTCTCGGCCTCGACCTCCTCCTCCGCCAGCAGGAGCTCGCCCGCGAAGTCCCGCATCACCCAGAGCGCCTCCTGGAGCGTCCGGGGATCGGAGTTCGGGAGGTCGAGCATGTAGACCG
>JAUIEL010000410.1 GCA_030428825.1 bacterium | reverse complement strand
TGACGTTCGGCCTTCGCCGGGGCGGCCCGACCAGCTTCCGACTCGAAGGTGAGACCTCGATCAAAGCCGCGTGTCCGCGCCGCGAATCGCCCCGGAGGCGCGTCGCCGGTCGGCCGGCCCGTCGAAGCCGTCCGGCGGGGCGGCGGCGGCTCCTCGCGCCGGCGGCGGTTCTTCGAAGGACGGCTACGGGTCGATCCAGGTCGTCTCGACGGCCGTCGGACCGCCGCCCGACGGCCCCGTGAAGAGCCGCGCTCGCATCCACGCCTCTCCCGGCGCCAGGGCCCGCGCCTTCAGCCGCCAGGTCGCGGACTGGCCCGGCCGGAGCTCGGGCAGCTCGAACAGGAACCGACCGAAGCCGACCGCCTCGCTCCGGGTCGGACCCTCGTCGCCCACGGGGTCCAGACGCTCGGCGTCGAGGTCGCACCGGACCAGGACGTCGGTCACCGGCTCGAACCCCTGGTGCGTGACCTCGATGGTGTAGGTCACGACCTCCCCCGGGCGGACCGGGTCGGAGGCGTCCGAGATCCGCAGGACCGCCCCCCCGCCCGGCGGCTCGGCGCCGACGTGCATGGTGAGGTTCGCCACCGTCGTCGTCGGCAACGCCGGGGAACGGAGTTCGGCGACCGTCCGGACCTCGCCCGCGCCCAACAGCCGGAGGCCGAGACTCCACGTCGCCTCGGCCTTCTGGTCGAGGGGAGGGACCTCGATCCGGAGGGCGCCGTCCCCTCCGTCCTGGACGGGCGAGGGACCGGTCACGTCCTCGAGGACGCACGTCGAAGGGTCGAGCCAACACGTCGTCACCATCCCCTCGTGCCGACGATCGTCCGCGTTCAGCACCGTCAGGTCGACGCGCACGCGCTCGCCGGGCTGCGGGCGCGGGTTCTCCTGACTCAGGAGCAGCCGCACTCCGCCGCCGGCTCGCCCGCCGTCGTCGTCCCCGCGGACGATCGTGGTCCCCGCGCGTTCGACCGGCTCGGCCATCCCGTCGGAGCCCAGCCGGAACGCAACGAGCGCCTCCCCCGGCTGCTCCGCGCGAACGACGACGGTGTGATCGGCGGTCGTGCCGGGCTGGAGCATCGGATGGACGAACAGGAGGGTGCCGGGCCCCTCCATCTCCGGAGCGCTCGAGCCGCGGGCGTCCTCGAACGCGAGGTGCCCCACCGGGACGACGCATCGCAGCGACACGTTCGTCTGCGGCTCCTCCCCCTGAAGGGTGACGGAGACCCGATACGTGACGAGGCCGCCGACCGCGACCGATTGCGGGTCCTGGGTCACGTCCAGACGGAACGGTCCGTCGGCGGCGGGAGAGCCCTCGACGGCCGTCGTCTCGTGCTGCTCCACGGCCTCGGTCAGTCCGGCGGCGACGACGGCACACTTCATCCAGATCGCGCCGGGACCCGTCGTCTCGACCGTGAGGGCCCACTCGGCGGACGCCCCGGGCGAGAGCGACGGAAGGAGGAACCGGTGGACGTCCGTCCCGTCGTTCTCTCCCAGCCACTCCGCGGTCGAGGCGCCGCGTTGACCCACGACGCGGACCTGCCCGGCGGGGAAGCCGCAGTAGACCTCGAGGTTCAGCGCCTCGACGGCCCCCTGGTTCCGCACCGTCGCCGAGTACGTGACGGCGCCGCCGGCGGCGACCGGGTCCGCGGAGTCGGACAGCTCGACGAGCAGCAGCGGGGACGAGTCCCGGGCGACCGCGGCCGGGGCGATCGCGAGGACGACGAGGGCGCCGACGACGAGAGGAGCGAGCAGGGTTCTCGACGGTTTCATGGGGTTCCGGTGGGACAGGGGATCGGGTGTCGCCCGCTGGCCGAGGACGCGCGGTGCGGCGGCCGGGGCACGCGGTCCGAAGCCTACTGGGGCGACCGGGAGATCCGACCCCCGTCGTCGCCGATCCCGGGTCTTCCGTGCGCGGTCGGCGACCACGAGGCCCACGCCGAGGCTCCCGCCGAGCCCGACGTCGACGGAGTCCATCAGGACCGCCGGCCTGACCCGCTCCCGCTCGGAGACGAATCGGACTCCGACCCCCGCGAGATCCGCGAACCGGCGTCGAGTCCGTCCGTTCGCCCGCCGGCGGGTGCGTACGAACGTCCCGATCGGATCCCGATCCGGAACAGCCGAGCGATCCGCTCGTCCCGTGATGTCGGGCGTGTCCACCTCCCACGCTCAGACCATGTGAGCGAGGTCGTGCGATCCCGCGAGACCAGCCGGTCACGACCTCGAGCTACCTGCATCGCCGCCAATTGAGGGTGTGGATCGGGCACAGATCGCCGAGACCGCCCGTCCGGCGCGGCGCGCACCCAGAACCACGAAGAGGAACACCGCCATGACCGACTCGATGAAGGCCGTTGTGCTCGCCCGTTTCGGAGGGGCCGATGCTCTCGAGCTGCGCGACCACTCCGTCCCGCCCGTCGAACCCCGTCAGGTCCGGGTACGCGTCCATGCGACCGCCGTGAACCCGCTCGACTGTCAGATCCGCCGCGGAGACTACGCGGACGACGTGCCGCTCCCGGCGATCATCGGGCACGACGTCTCCGGCGTCATCGAGGAGGTCGGCTCCCATGTGACCGAGTTCCGTGTCGGCGACGCGGTGTACTACACGCCCCGGATCTTCGGCGGACCAGGCTCCTACGCCGAGCAGCATGTGGCCGACGTCGACCTCGTCGGCCGGAAGCCGGAGAACCTCGGTCACTTGGAGGCCGCGAGCCTGACCCTCGTCGGCGGAACGGCGTGGGAGGCCCTCGTGACGCGAGCCCGGCTCACCGTGGGGGAGACGATCCTCATCCACGGAGGCGCGGGCGGTGTCGGTACGGTCGCGATCCAGATCGCCAGGGCGATCGGCGCCCGGGTGATCACCACCGCGAGGGCCGGCGATCACGAGCTCGTGCGCTCTCTCGGAGCGGACGCGGCGATCGACTTCACGTCGACGAATGATGTCGACGCCGTGGCCGAATGGACGCGAGGCAAAGGGGTCGACGTCGTCCTCGACACCATCGGCGGCGACACGCTCACACGAAGCCCTCTCGTGCTCGCCGATTTCGGACGCGTCGTCAGCATCGTCGACATCACACGCCCGCAGAACCTCATCGAGGCATGGGGCAGGAACGCCGCCTATCACTTCGTCTTCACGCGACAGAACCGAGGGAAGCTGGACGCGCTCACGGCACTGGTCGAGCGCGGTCTCGTGAAGCCGGTCATCGGCGCGACGTTGCCGCTCGCTCGAATGGGCGAGGCGCATGAACTCCTGGAGAACGGGCGGTCTCACGAGCTCCGCGGCAAGATCGCGATCGATGTCGCGGGCGACACCGTCGCGCTTCCTCCTCGCGTCTCGTAGCAAGCCGACCGGAGCTTCGACCATACCCACCATGACAACGCGCGACGGCGTGTCGATCCACACGAGGAATGGGACGTGAAGTCCGGGTCCATCCGCGGGAACCCCCGATCACCGGGCATCGCGTCCTCGAGTCGCGAGCTCCCGGCCGTGGTCACCCGGGTCGTCCAGGGCGTCGTCGCCCGGGTGGCCGCGCCCGCCGCCATACGACCCGTGGCAGCTTCGGCAGGATCTCGATCCCCTCCGAGGGAGGATGGGCCGAGATGCGGGGCCGCATCGACGCCCGGCCTCTCACGCGGACCCACCACCGGCGGCGCGCACCGGCGGCCCGATCTCGTCCTCGTGCCTGGGTTTCCTCCTCGGGCGGCCTCACCGCCATCCCGCGCGGAACGCCGCTGCCCGCCGGCGTTCGGGGGTAGACTGACCCGACCCATGGAGCAATCGCGCACCACCGCGGCAGTTCAGCTCTTCCTGGACGAGCTCCAGAGCCACTCCGGCGAGCATTCCGCTGCCCCCGTCGTGCGCGACCTTCTCTCACGAGCGGCCAAGAGGCTTCAGGTGCTCTGCACCTCCATGCTCTACCGCAGCTACCCCCGGCTCGCACGCCCGCCCGTCAACCTCGAGGCGGACGAGATGCTCAGCGCGGTCGTCGAGCGCCTGATGAAGGCGCTACGGAAGGCACGCCCCGCCAACGTTCGACAGTTCTTCTCCCTCGCCAACATGCACATGCGATGGGAGTTGAACGACCTGGCTCGGCGGCTGGACGAGCGGACCCCGCAGCCGACGATCCACGAGGAATCCGTCGCGGCGCCGACCGCGGAGAGCGACGCGGGTCCAAGTCGCCGGGCGAGCCTCATCCTGGAAGCGATCGAGAACCTGCCGGAAGAAGAGCGTGAAGCCTTCAGCCTTGTCCGCGTTCAGGGCCTGACGCACCTGGAGGCCGCGGAGATCCTCGAGGTCTCGACGAAGACGATCCAGCGCCGTCTGAATCGCAGCCTGATCGAACTCACGCAGCGACTGGGCGAACTCGACGCGCGGCGATAGCAGTCCGTCGAAGCCGTGGCGCCGGTACGAGGCGACCTCCTCGACGGGCGGACAGGGGTCCGTCGGCGGGCCGTGTCCACGGGGTCCGCCCAGAACACTGCTCCCGGCGTTGGCCGGAAGAGCGTCTGCGGCGGCGCGGATCCGCTGTTCCAGAGAGGGCGCTTCGTCCTCACTCCAGGGTCGCCGACCGTTCAGGAGGTTCGTCCTGGCCGACGAGAACACCATCCAGAGACTCGTCGAGATGGTCCTCGACTCCGGACGATCTCCCGCGGAGGTCTGCCGTGGACGGCCGGAGCTCCTGCCAGTGGTGCTCGAGCGGTTGCGGTGCGCGTGCGAGCTCGACGAGGAGCTCGACGAGCTGTTTCCCGCTCCAGACGATCGAGAGCCTGGCGACGGCGGACCGCTCGCCTGACGTGCGGCCGGCGCGGGGGTCGTCGACGTGAAGGCCCGCTCCAACGCACGAGAACCTCGGCAAGCGCGCGCTGTCACGCCGGGGCGAGCCCTGTCCACCCCGCACGCTCAGTGGTGTGACCAGAGAGCGACGAGGCATCGCCACCGCGGCGTTGCCGCGTGGCTCACACACCAACCAGCGGAGCCAGACGCCATGAACCGTTTCACCTCCACCTCCGGCGTGATCGCCGCCGGCCTGCTCTCCCTCGGCGCCGTGCTCGGCTGGAGGGGGGCTCCGCCCGTGATCGCATCGGCCGCGGGTCTGGGCGCCCTGGCCGATGAGAAGCTCGACCTGCTCACTCCTCGGAACTCCACCCTGCTGCTCATCGACCATCAGCCTCAGATGTTCTTCGGCGTGCGTTCGCACGACGGCCAGACGCTACGCAACAACGTCGAGGCGTTGGCGAAGTCGGCCCAGGCGTTCCGGGTCTCGACCGTCCTGACGACGGTCGCCGCCGAGTCCTTCTCGGGTCCGCTCATCTCCGAGATCACGGATGTCCTCCCCGACAACGAGATCTACGACCGGACCAGCATGAACGCCTGGGACGACGAACGAGTCGTCAAGGCCATCGGTGATGCCGGTCGCAAGAAGCTCGTCATCGCCGCCCTGTGGACCGAGGTCTGTCTGAACATGGCGACGATCGACGCGCTCGCCGACGGGTACGAGGTGTACTTCGTGACCGACGCGTCCGGTGGAACCTCCTCCGAAGCCCACGACATGGCCGTCGAGCGCATGATCCAAGCGGGCGCGATTCCGGTCACCTGGCAGCAGGTCATGCTCGAGTGGCAACGCGACTGGGCTCGCCAGGAGACCTACGAGGCCGTGACGGCGATCGCCAAGGAGCACTCCGGAGCGTACGGCATCGGCATCGAGTACGCGTACGGCATGTTCGGCGCCGGGGAAGGCCGCTGAGACACGAGTCCGACTGAGTCGGCTCCGGCGCGCCCCTTCGCTCGGGAGAGGGGCGCGCCGGACCCCGTCGCCCCACTCCTCGAGGAAAGCCATCATGATCAAGCCGTCAACCCGAACCGCTCTTCTCTCCCTGGCCTGCATCACCCCGGCCCTCGCGGCCGAGGGAGGCGTCGATCTGATCCTTCACAACGGCAAGATCGCGACGCTCGCGACCGACGAGAGCTTCGTCGAGGCGATCGCGATCGACCAGGGGGTCGTGCACAGCGTCGGCGCCGACGACCTGGTTCTCGCGCTGCGCGACGCCGGGACTCGGGTCGTCGACCTCGACGGCAGGACCGTCATCCCCGGCCTCAACGACAGCCACATCCACGTCGTGCGCGGCGGGCGCTTCTACAACCTCGAACTCCGGTGGGACGGCGTGCCGAACCTGACCGAGGGCCTGGCCCGAATTTCCGAGCAGGCGCGGCGCACTCCGAAGGGGCAGTGGGTCCGAGTCATCGGAGGCTGGTCGCCGTTCCAGTTCGCCGAGCGCCGCATGCCCACGATCGCGGAGTTGAACGCGGCCGCGCCGGAGACGCCGGTCTTCGTGCTGTTCCTCTACAGCATGGGCTTTCTGAACCGCGCGGGGGTCGCGGCGCTGGGTCTGACGCCGGAGACGCCGGCGCCCGAGGGCAGTCGGTATGAGTTCGTCGACGGGGGCGCCGCGCTGATCGCCGACCCGAACCCGATGATCCTGTATCAGACGATCGCGGCGCTTCCGCAGCTCACCGAGGAGCAGCAGGTCAACT
>JAUIEL010000409.1 GCA_030428825.1 bacterium | reverse complement strand
CGTCCCCTGCGTCGAGCCACGCGTGCCACGCCTCCTCCAGCCGCGCGACGTCCCGCTCGCCCAACAGCTCCCCCCGGCCCGACCGGAGCTTCGAGAGCCCCTTCCGCACCTTCTTCCCGAACCGCGCCCCCTCGTCCGACTCGAGGAAGACGAAGACGCTCTCGGCGATCGGGTCGTGCCGGAGCATCGTCTCGTCGTCGGCGACCCACGCCGCGGGGAGGAGCGAGAGCGTCGGAGCGAGGGGCGGACGCGCGTCGTCCTCGAGCCGCGGCGCGGTCCCCGGGGCGTCGTCCGGCCCGAACGGGTCGAGCCGGCCGAGCACCTGCGACGCCCCGCGGTCGAACCAGAACGCCTCGACCAGGTTTCCGGTCGCCGCCGCGTACAGGACCGCCCGCACGACCTCGCGCCGGATCGCCGGCCGGTCGATCGTCGCGAACGACGGCGCCCCCTCCTCGACGAGGCCGGTGTAGACGTGATACTCGCCGCCGACGACCGACTGCCCCTTCCCCCGCCGCGCCCCGCCGCCCCCGCCGACCGCCACCCCGAGCGGCACCTTGTCGACCCACGCCCGGAAGAACGCCGTCCGCCCGACGACCTCCACCCGCTCCAGGAACTCCGCCTGGTTCGGGAAGACGACGAGGGTCGGCTGCGTCTTCCAACGCTTCTTCACGTCGAGCCGGCGGACGACGAACGCGTCGACCCGTTCGACCCAGACCGCCAGCTCGGCCACGAACCGATCGCTCGCCGCCGCCGGCGCCTCGACGATCCACGCGCTCTTCGAGAGCCGCGCCGCGTCGCCGTCCCGCCGGACCAGCTTCTCGTACCGCGCGACCGTCTTCCGCTCGGCCTCCGAGAACGGCGGCGACCCGTCGTCCTCGGCGCCGGCGGGCGGGGCGCCCGCGGCGGACGCCCCGCAGACCCCGAAGGTCCACGCGACGACCCATCCGCCGATCCGCGCGACGGACGATCCGACGAACGACCCGGCGACGGACGACCGACCGGCCGCGCTCATCCGTCGTCTCCCCGCGCGTGTCGACTCGTGATCCAGGCGACGCGCTTCTTCCCGAGCCGGAGGACGAAGACCGTCCCGACGGCGTCGCCGCGGCGGCCACGCCACCTCCGCTCCAGCGCGTTCGGGTCGACGGCGCGCCCGCGCGTCTTCACCTCGACCCGGCCGAACCCGCGCGCCGCGACGGCGGCGCCGACCTTCTTCTCGTGGAACGGCAGCCGCTCGACCACCTCGAACCCGGCGAGGAACGGATCGTCGACCGCGCGGTCGCCGCCGAGGATCCCGAGCCCGGGCGCGAGCTCGGCGAGCGACGCCGCGTCGGCGCGCGCCCCGACCAACCCGGCCCGCTCGAGCGCGGGGTCGGGGACGTAGAGGTGCGCCGGCGCCCACTCCTCGTCGCCGACCGGTGGCGGCGACGGCGCGCCGGTGACCGAGACGCCGTCCGGGAGGCGCGTCGCCGTCCGCTCGCCCGGGCGGCGCGCCAGACGGCCGCTCCAGACGATCGCCTGGACCAGCGACCGACCGTGCGTGACGAACTCCAGCTCTCCCTCGCCCGGGACGGCCTCCGGGTCGACCCCCGGGCCGAGCTTGATCGCCCCGTCCGGGGACGCCGCGAGGAGGCGGGCGAGCCACTCCGGGCCGGGGCGGATGTCCTCCAGGCGCCAGGCCCGCCGCCCCGACGCGTCGCGCCGCGACGGATCGACGTGGAACGGCACGTCCGGCCACGGTCTCGACTCGACGTCCGCCGTCTCGACCGCGCAGCCGGCGTTCCGCTCGGCCATCCACGCGCGGAGCGGCGAGCGATCGACCGCGACGACCGACGCGACGCGCGCGAGCTCCCGCGCGTCCCCGCCGATGCCGCAGCAGAGGTCGACGACCTCGGTCACGCCCGCCGCCTCGAACCGCCGCGCCTTGTGCGCCGCGACGACCCGGTCCGTCGCCTGCTCGACCCCCTCGACGTCGGCGACGATCCGGTCGGCCTCGGCGAGCTTCGACGCCGCCTTCCGGCGCGCCGCGGCGAGCTCGAGCGCGAGCGTCACCAGCGCGGGGGACGCGTCCTTCCGGAGCGCGGCGATCGCGCGCACGTCGTCCGGCTTCGCCTCCGCCGCCCGCTCGACGAGCGCCGCCCGCGCGGGCGCGAGCAGCTCCTTCCAGAGCGCGAGGTCGTCGACGGGCGCGGACATGGGCTCGGGGCGGGCGTCCTCCGGGGCTCCGCCCAGCGTAGCGGCCGCGGGGCGGCCGATGCGAGGGGCGGGCGGAGCCGTCGTCTCGTCACCGCAGCGGCGCGAGGTCTCGGGTCAGGCGATCCGCCGCGAGCGCGTCCACGTTTCGGGCGAGCGGGAACGACTCCGGACCCGCGTGAACCACGGTAAGCTTCTTCAGCCCGAGCGCCTCCATCGCCAGATGCATCGACCGAGTGACCTTGGGAGCGGCCGTCCGCTTGAACTCGAACCCGAGGCGGCGGCGCCCCCGCACGACGAGCAGGTCGAGTTCGGGTCCCGCGTGCGCCTTCCAGAAGTGGCACTCCTCGGGCCGCGCTCCGAGTCGACCGATGACCTGCTGCACGAGGAAGCCCTCCCACGACGCGCCGACCTTGGGATGGCCGTCGAGATCGTGCCGATCCCGAATGCCGAGAAGTCGGTGGAGCAACCCGGTGTCCGTCAGGTAGACCTTCGGCGACCGAACCTGTCGCTTTCGCAGGTTCTCGTGCCACGGCCGGAGGGTTCGCACCATGTACGTCGCGCAGAGGATGTCCAGGTAGCGGTGCGCCGTCTTGTCGTTCGCACCGAGCGAGCGGCCGAGTTCGCTCGCGTTCCAGACCTGTCCGTGCCAATGGGCCAGCATCGACCAGAATCGGCGCAGCGCCTCGGGAGGCGTGCGGAGTCCGAGGGCGGGCAGTTCCCGCTCGAGGAACGTGCGGAGGAAGTCGTCCCGCCAGCGGCGACTCGCATCCTCCGTGCGCGCCGTGTAGGCGCGGGGGAAACCGCCTCGGAGCCAGAGGCGGTCGAGGTTCGCCGGACCGACCTCGTCCACCAGGAAGCCGGGGAGTTCGTGGTACGCGATCCGTCCCGCGAGCGACTCCGCGCTCTGTCGAAGGAGGTGGGGAGAAGCGCTGCCGAGCACGAGGAACCGACTCGGCTTCCTCGGGCGGTCGGCCAACACGCGCAGCGTCTCGAACACGTCGGGTTTGCGCTGCACCTCGTCGAGAACGACGAGTCCCTTCAGGCGCTCGAGCGCGAGCTGCGGGTCCGAGAGTCGGGCGAGATCGGAACTCCTCTCGAGGTCGAGGTGGAGGGTCGGCTGCTTCCACCGCCGAACGATCTCGCGGGCGAGCGTGGTCTTCCCGACCTGACGCGCCCCCAGCAACGCGACGACCGGGCTCTGCCTCAGGAGTCGGAGGACGGTCTCCAGGTGCCGCTCGCGAGCGATCATGGGAGTCACGGTACTTTGAAAATTCGGAATCTGATTCCGAATTTTCACGGTTCGAAGGAGCCGCCCTCCGGCCCGGATCCTGGCGCCGGCGGGGCGGGGCGGGCAGAATCGCGCCGCATGTCCCGCCGCCCCGCCGCCGCCCTCGCCGCCTCGCTCCTCGCCGCGCCGCTCCTCGCGCAGGCCCCGGCGGAAGGTCCGCCGCGCGGCTTCCCGCTCGAGGTGCGGGAGTTCGCGGGGCCGGACCGGGTCGGGCATCCGATCGGCCTCTCGGTCGACGACCGCGGGCGGGTCTGGGTCGCCGAGACGCGCCGCTACACCGTCGGCGTCCGCCAGTCGCGCGGCGACGGAGAGCTCGAGGACCTCGAGCTGCGGGTCCGGACGTTCGCGGAGTTCGAGGAGGTGCTGCGCGAGCAGGTCCGCGCCGGGAAGTTCCGCCGCGACGACGACAAGGAGAACGACGCGGCCGAGTTCTGCTTCCACGACGGGCTGTCGGAGGAGGTCGTCCGGTACGACGACCCGGACGGCGACGGCCGCGCCGACCGGCGGGTCGTGTTCGCGGACGGGTTCGACCGCTGGTCGACCGGGCCGGCGGCCGACGTGCTCGTCGACGGCGACCGGGTCTGGCTGGCGAACGTGCCGGACCTCTGGCGCCTCGTCGACCGGGACGGGGACGGGCGCGCGACGGGCGAAGAGAAGGAGGTCGTCGCGACCGGCTTCGGCGTCGTCCTCTCGTTCCTCGGCCACGACATGCACGGCCTCGTTCGCGGTATGGACGGCCGCCTCTACTGGTCGGTCGGCGACCGGTCGTTCCACGTCGAGACCGACGACGGACGGACGTTCGCCGGGAAGACCGGCGCCGTCTTCCGGATGAACCCGGACGGCACCGGCCTCGAGCCGTTCGCGGTCGGGCTGCGGAACCCGCAGGACCTCGCGTTCACCCCGCTCGGTGACCTCTGGACCGGCGACAACAACTGCGACAAGGGGGACCGCGCGCGGATCGTCCACGTCCCGTTCGGGTCGGACCACGGGTGGCGCCTGTCGGTGCAGCGGGCCGACTCGGGCGGGCCGTGGCTGCGCGAGAAGACGTGGTGGACGGTCGAGCGGCTGGCGGAGCGGATCGGCGCGCGGCGCGAGGCGTCCGTCCACCGGAGCCCGATCCGTCCGGCGTCGGTCCTCCCGCCGCTCCACCACCCGCTCGGACAGGGGCCGTCCGGGGCGTTCCCGTACCCCGGCACCGGCCTCCCCGAGCGGTACGACGACCACCAGTTCCTCACCCACTGCGCCGGGGGCGGCGGGTTCGTCCAGGCGTTCCGGCTGACGCCGGACGGGGCGTCGCTGCGGGTCGAGGACTTCCACGTCTTCCTCGAGCCGGACCGGATCGTCGGGCCGTCGGACGCCGAGTTCGGGCCGGACGGCCGGATCCACGCCACCAACTGGGGGAGCGGCTGGGACCCGAACGAGGACGCGTCGCTGATGACGGTGGCGCACCCGCCGTCCCTCGCGCACCCGCGCGTCGCCGAGGTCCGGCGCCTCCTCGGCGAGGGGTTCTCTCACCGGCCGGCCGACGAGCTGGCGACGCTCCTCGGTCACGTCGATCGGCGGGTCCGGCTCCGCGCGCAGTTCGCGCTCGCGGCGCGCGGCGACCTCGGGCTCGAGACGCTCCTCGCGGCGGCGGACGATCCGGAGCGGGGCGACCTCGCGCGGATGCACGCGATCTGGGGCGCGGCCCAGTCGGTCCGCGAGCGACACGTCGCCCCGCCGGCGTCGGTGGTCGACGCGCTCGGGCGGCTCCTGTTCGACCGGTCCGCGCGGGTGCGCGAGCGGGCGGCGGAGGCGGCCGGGGACCTCGGCGTCGTCGCCGCCGAGGACGGGCTGATCGCGGCGCTCGCGGACGAGGACTCCCGCGTCCGGTTCCACGCCGCGGTCGCGGTCGGGCGCCTCGGCCTCGCCGCCGCGCGCGAGCCGCTCGCCGACCTCCTGAAGCGGAACGCCGACCGGGACGCGGTGCTGCGGCACGGCGCGGTCGTCGGGCTCGCCGGCGCGGCGGACGACGCGGCGCTCGAAGCGCTCCGGACCCACCGGATCCGGGCGGTCCGGCTCGGCGCGCTCCTCGCGCTCCGGCGGCGCGGCGCGGACGCGGCGGCGTTCCTCGCCGACGACGACCTCCAGATCGTCTCCGAGGCCGCGCGCGCGGTGTACGACCTCCGGAAGGTCGGGTCGTTCGAGCGGCTCGCGGCCGAGCTCGACCCGGACCCGCCGCGGTTCCCGTTCGACGAAGAGACCGGGGAGGGGCTCCTGCGGCGATCGATCGCGGCGGCGGCGAGGCTCGGCGGCACGGAGCAGGCGCGGCGCCTGCTGCGGTTCGCGGCGATCCCGACGATCCCGACGCCGTTCCGGCTCGCGGCGCTCGACGCGTTCGAGACGATCGACGCGCCGCCGCCGAAGGACCCGGTCTGGTTCGACTGGTGGCCGGTCGAACCGCGAGCGCCGGCCGACCTCGAGGCGATCTGGCGCGCCGCGCGGGAGGACGGGCTCGTCGCGCGCGTCGCGGACGGCGGCCCGGCGCTCCGGTCGCGCGTCCTCGCGCTGTCGTCGAAGCTCCTGCCGCCGCGGCCGACGGGCGAGCTGCTCGCGATCGTCGCCGACGAGGAGGAGAACGAGAACGTCCGTCGCGACGCGTTCGACCGGCTGGTCGAGCGGGACGCCGAGACGGCGCGCCGCGCCGTCGACGCCGCGTTCGGGACGGACGACGTCCGCCTGCGCGTCACCGCGCTCTCGCGACTCGCCGACCTCTCCCCGCTCGACGCGCTCTCCCGGATCGAGGCGGTGCTGCGGGACGGCACGACGCGCGAACGGCAGGCGGCGATCCGATCGCTGCCGCGGTTCCCGAGCCCGACGGCGCGGTTCGTCCGCTTCGACCTCCCCGGCGACCGGCGCATCCTCTCGCTGGCGGAGGTCCGGGCGTTCGCGGGCGGCGAGAACGTGGCGCCGCTCGGGACGGCGACGCAGTCGAGCACCGCGTGGGACGGGCCGCCGCACCTCGCGATCGACGGCTCGCTGCACGCCGACCACGCGGTCGAGCCGGCGGT
>JAUIEL010000408.1 GCA_030428825.1 bacterium | reverse complement strand
GAGGGCACCACCTGTTCGTTCGTTCGTGTTTCGTTCGGTTTCTGATGGACTTCCGGTGAGGGTAGGTTAATATTGGCAACATGAAGGCGAGACAACGGACGCTGTTCGCGGTGCGGAAGAGGGCGAGGAAGCGGAAGGCGTTCCGGGGGGAGCGCCGGCGGGTTCCCCATCGGAGGAGGGAGGAGTTCACGGCGCAGGAGCCGATGCACGTGACGCTGCGGTTGGCGGCGGGGTTGCCGAGCCTGCGGAGGGGGAGGACGTTCGGGGTGCTGCTCGAGTGCTTCCGTCGCGCGAAGGTCCGGTTCGGTGCTCGGCTGGTGCACTACGCGGTGATGGGGAACCACATGCACCTGATCCTCGAGGCCCCGGACCGAGGAGCGCTCGCGCGGGCGATGCAGGGGTTGAAGATCCGGGTGGCGAAGCGGCTGAACGCGCTCTGGAAGAGGGCAGGTATCGTCTTCGCGGAGCGGTATCACGCGCACGTGCTGCGGACGCCGACGGAAGTCCGGAACGCGCTCTGCTATGTGCTGAACAACGCGCGGAAGCACGGGCTGAAACTGATCGGCGCGCTCGATCCGTTCGCGTCCGGCGCGTTCTTCGACGGCTGGATGGGTCGGCGAGAAGCGCTCGTGGAGATCGCCGACGACTCGCCGGTCGCCGCGCCGCTGTCCTGGGTCGTCACGGTGGGATGGCGGAAGGCGCGAAGACCGATCACCCCCACATGGGGCTCGCCCCCGGGGACCTCGTAGCCCGGCCCGTCCGTCGCCTTGGTCGTCGCTCGCATCCGAAGGACCTCCAGGAGCGACGACCAAGGCGACGGACGGGCCGTGTCGAGGACCTCGTGCTGGCCTGGCCAGAGTCTCTGGGAGGAGCTCGCCTCACCGACCCCCGGAAACCACACCGACGCCGGGCCGGCGACTCCCCTCCGCGGCGGTCAGCCGCTCCGCTCGGCGAGGATGAACTCCACCGCGTCTTCGAGCTTCGGCACGACGGGGAGATGCCGGCCGAAGCGTTCGCGCGCCTCCGTCTCCGACTTTCGCCCCTTTCCCGTCCGGACGAGAACGGGCGTCAGCTCGTTCCCCTCCGCGAGCGCGAGGTCCCGCACGGCGTCGCCGACGATCCACGATCCGCGCAAGGTCAGCCCGAGCCCCTTCACGGCGCGGTCGAGCATCCCCTTCGAGGGTTTGCGGCAGCGGCAGCGGCGGCGGTACGGGGCGCGTCCCTCGGTCGGGTGGTGGGGGCAGTGGAGGATCGCGTCGACGTGGGCGCCGGACCTCCGGAGGCGGCGTTCGAGCTCCCGGTGGATCTCCTGGAGCGCCTCCGCGCGGATGTGTCCCCGGGCGACGCCCGACTGGTTCGTGAGCACGACGACCGCGAATCCGGCGTCGTTCAGCCGCCGGATCGCGCCGGCGGCGCCGCGGATCAGGCGGAGCTGGTCCGGCCGCGCGAGCCAATCCTTCCGCTCGACGTTGATCGTGCCGTCGCGGTCGAGGAAGACGGCGCGGCGCTTCCTCACGGGCGGGCGGCGTCGGGGAAGAGGCTCTCCTCGACGAGCGCGCAGATCGCGTGGGCGGCGAGGATGTGCATCTCCTGGATGCGTGGGGTCTCGTCGCTCGGGACGTTCAGCAGCAGCTCGGCGTGCTCGGCCGCGCGGCCGCCGGTCCGTCCGGTGAACGCGATCGTCCGGAGGCCGAGCCCGCGCGCCCGCTCGAGCCCGCGCACGACGTTCTCCGAGTTGCCGCTGGTGGTCAGCCCGATCGCGACGTCCCCCTGCTTCCCGTACGCCTTCACCAGCCGCGCGAACAGCTCGTCGTACGAGTAGTCGTTCGCGGTCGCGGTCAGGGACGCCTGCCCGGCGCCGAGGGCGATCGCGGGGAGCCCCTCGTGGTCGGTGTGGAACCGGTTCGTCAGCTCTCCCTCGATGTGGAGCGCGTCCGTGAACGACCCGCCGTTCCCGAACAGGAGGACCTTCCGGCCCTTCCGGTAGGCGGAGACCACGGCTTCGGCGGCGGCGGCGATCGGGGCGGTGAGCCGCTCTCGCGTCTCGCGCAGGACGCTCTCGTGCGCGTCGAACATCTCCCGGATCGCGCCGGTGGCGGGGTCGGTCTGCATCTCGCGGGGTCCTTGGCGGTTGCCGTCTCTCCCCCGAACTGTAGAAAGTGGTCACGATCCGATCCATCGCCGGGCCCACCTATGACCGCGTCCGCCGCCGAGGCCAAGGAAGATCCGAGGCGCCCCGCGCTCCCGCTCGACGTGCTCGTCGCCGACGACGAGGAGTCGATCCGGGTCACCCTCTCCGACGACCTGGAGGAGGTGGGGCACCGGGTCACGACCGTCGCCACGGGGGACGAGGCCCTCGCCGCGATCGCGTCGACGCGGTTCGACGTCGTCGTCACCGACCTCCGGATGCCCGGCGCCGACGGGCTCGAGGTCGTCAAGGCGGTCGAGGAGAAGGGGGCGGGGACCGAGGTGATCCTGATCACCGCCCACGGCTCGGTCGAGTCGGCGGTCGAGGCGATGCGGCACGGCGCCTACCACTACGTGCTGAAGCCGTTCCTGAACGACGAGCTCCTCCTGCTGGTCGCCCGCGTCGCGCGGATCCGGAAGCTCGAGCGGGAGAACCGTTCGCTCCACGAGGACCTCGGCCGGCTCGAGGGGTTCGAGAACGTCATCGGCACGTCGGCGCCGATGGTCGAGGTGCTGAACGTCGTCCGGACCGTCGCGAAGACCGACGCCTCGATCCTCATCGAGGGCGAGAGCGGCACCGGCAAGGAGGTGATCGCGCGCTCGATCCACCGGAACTCCGAGCGGCGCGACGGTCCGTTCGTCGCGCTCTCGTGCGCCGCGCTCCCCGAGACCCTCCTCGAGGCCGAGCTGTTCGGGCACGAGGCCGGCGCGTTCACCGACGCGAAGAAGGCGCGGCACGGCCGGTTCGAACTCGCCGACGGCGGCACGCTCTTCCTCGACGACGTCGACGATCTCGGCCTGCCGGTGCAGGTGAAGCTCCTCCGCGCGCTGCAGGAGCGGGTCATCGAACGCGTCGGCGGCGAGAAGCCGATCGGCGTCGACATCCGGGTCGTCACCGCGACGAAGAAGAACCTCGCCGAGCTGATGCAGGAGGGGAAGTTCCGCGAGGACCTCTTCTACCGGCTGAACGTCGTCCCCCTCCGGCTGCCGCCGCTCCGGGAGCGCGTCGAGGACATCCCGCTCCTCGTCCACCACTTCGTCCGCCGCTTCCGGCCCCGGGACGAGTACGAGGTCCCGTCCGACGTGATGGACGCGCTCTGCCTCTATCCCTGGCCGGGGAACGTGCGCGAGCTCGAGAACTCGGTCGAGCGGGCCATCGCGATGGCCGGCGACTCGCGGACGCTGAAGAAGGAGCACCTCCTGCTGCCGTCCCCGCGCTTCAAGAACGCGGCGCACGTCCCGGCCACCACGACCCTGAAGGAGGTCGTGCGCGCCGCCGAGATCGAGCACATCAAGCGGGTCCTGAAGACGACGGGGAACCACAAGGCGCAGGCGGCGGCGCTCCTCGGGATCAGCCGGAAGAACCTCTGGGAGAAGATGAAGGAGTACGAGTTCGGGAGCGACTGACCTCGCCCCGCTCGCTCCCTCCGTCCCGGCCTTGAAGCGCGTCGTCCTCGCCTCCGACGTCCACCTCTCCCCCGCGCGCCCGGGGACGACCGCGACGTTCCTCCGGTTCCTCCGCGAGCGCGTCGCCGGCGCGGACCGCCTCTGCCTCCTCGGCGACCTGTTCGACTTCTGGGTCGGGCGGCGGCAGCTCGGCGTCCCCGAACTCGAACCGGTCTGGGACGCGCTCGCCGAGCTGAGCGCCGCGGGGACCGAGGTCGTCCTGTTCCATGGGAACCGCGACTTCCTGCTCGGCGGGCCCGAGGCGGCGCGGTGCGGCGGTCGGGTCACCGGCGAGGAGGAGGTGCAGGAGCTGTTCGGCCGCCGCGTCCTCCTCCTCCACGGCGACTCCCTCTGCACCCTCGACGTCGATTACCAGAAGTCGAAGCGGCTCCTCCGCTCTTGGATCCCGCGGTTCCTCTCGTGGGCCCTGCCGCGCCCGGCCGCGTTCGCCCTGGCGCGGCGGGTCCGGAGGACCTCGTCCGACTCGGTCGCCCGGAAGTCCCCCGAGGAGATGGACCTCGTCGGCTCCGCCGTCCGCGACCGGTACGCAGAGGGGATCGACGCGATGGTCTGCGGGCACGTCCACGCCCCCGGCGAGCGGACCTACGGCACGCTCGAGGGGCGCCCGGCCCGGGTCCACGTCCTCGGCGACTGGAGCGAGGAGGGGGGCGTCTACGGGGAGATCGACGGGGACGGGATCCGCCTCGTCGGGTTCGGGTCGGCGGTCCCCCGGGCCCCGGCCCGGCTCGACTGAGCGCCCGGCCTCCACCGACGCGCGTCCCGGGGGGAGCCGGACGGCGCCGCGCCCTTGCCCCGAATCGCCGGAAACGTCTAGACTGGCGGGCTTCGATGGCGTCCGACGAATCCATAGTCACGATGGACGGCCCGGCGGGGTCGGGAAAGACCACGGTCGCGCGTCGCGTGGCCGAGCGGCTGGGGTACCGGTTCCTCGACACCGGGGCGATGTACCGGGCCGCGACCCTCGCCGCGCTCGACGCGGGCTGCGCCGACGAGCCGCTCGACGAGGAGGCGGTCTGCCGCGCGGTCGACGCGGCCGGCGTCTCCCTCGACGACCGCGGGACGGTGACGGTCGGCGGGCGCGAGGTCGAGGACCGGATCCGCGCCGACGAGGTGACGTCGAGGGTCTCCGCGGTCTCGGCCCTCCCCGGCGTGCGGCGGCGGATGACGTCCCTCCAGCTCGACTTCGGCCGGCGGGCCCGGCCGGGCCTGGTCGCCGAGGGGCGGGACATGGCGACGGTCGTCTTCCCGCGGGCGGAGCACCGGTTCTACCTCGACGCCAGCGTCGAGGTGCGGGCCGAGCGGCGGATCGGGGACCTCGCGCGGCGCGGCCTGCCGGCCCCCGAGCGTCCGGCGATGGTCGCGGAGATCGACGCGCGCGACGAGAAGGACTCGTCGCGCGAGCACGCGCCGCTCCGGGCGGCGACGGGGGTCGAGATCGTCGACACGAGCGACCTGTCGGTCGACCAGGTCGTCGACCGGATCGTGGCGCGCGTCGCCGCGGCGGGGGGGGCGGCCTCGTGATGTACTGGATCGCCTGGTCCGTCGTCGGGGTGTGGCTCCGGCTCTGCTACCGGTTCCGCGTCGTCGGCCGCGAGAACGTCCCGGCGGAGGGGGGGGTCATCCTCGCCTCGAACCACGTGTCGTTCTTCGACCCGATGGTCGTCGGTTGTGCCCACCGCCGGAAGACGGTCTTCGTCGCGCGCGGCTCGTTGAAGAAGAGCCTCGTCTACAGCCTGGTGACGAAGGGGATCGATATCGTCTCCATCGACCCGGCCAAGGGGGATCGCGAGTCGATCCGGACCGTGGCGGAGAAGCTCGACGAGGGCGCGTGCTGCGCGCTCTTCCCGGAGGGGACGCGCTCGGACGACGGCGAGGTGAAGGAGCTGAAGCGCGGCTTCGCCATGTTCGCCAAGCGCGCCTCCGTCCCCGTGGTCCCGATCTGGATCGAGGGGACGTACGACGCCTGGCCGCGCCGGCGGCGGCTGCCGAAGCCGTTCGGCCGGATCGAGGTCCGCTTCGGCCCGCCGATCCGGGTCGACGACCCGAAGTCGGCGGCCGACACGCTGCGCGCCGCGCTCGACCGCCTCGCCGGTCGCGCGACGGCGCCCCCGGTCGACCGGGGACACGAACGAACGAAGGTCGGCGCGGTCCCCTCGGACGAGGGGATCGCCGCCGGTCGGCCGACCGCGCAGGGTTGCGGGGCGGCGACGGAGGGCGCGTCCGCGGTGGACGCGCGACCGATCACGTAGAACCCTGACCGCCGCCCGGCCGGTACGCCCGGGCACGAGAGGCCGACGCGCGAGCGCGCGCCGGGATTGAGAACGGATGCCGAAGAACCTGATCAAGAAGTTCGCGATCGACGAGGAGAAGCTCCAGGCGGAGGTGGAGGCGGCGCTGGCCGGCTCCGACGCGTCGGCCGTGGACAAGCTGTACGAGGAGTCCGTCAAGGACTTCAAGGAGAACACCGTCGTCACCGGGAAGGTCCTGAAGCTGATCAACAACGAGGTGTTGGTCGACGTCGGGTACAAGTCCGAGGGGATGGTCCCGGTCTACGAGTTCGGCGAGGACGCCAACATCGAGGCGGGGATGGAGGTCGAGGTCCTCATCGAGGAGATCGAGAGCGACACCGGATTCCTCCAGCTCTCCAAGCGCAAGGCCGACCGCATCCGCGGCTGGGAGCGCGTCATCTCCACGCAGAAGGAGGGGGACGTCGTCAAGGGGACGGTCGTCCGGAAGATCAAGGGCGGCCTGCTCGTCGACATCGGCGTGCCGGTCTTCCTGCCCGCCTCGCAGGTGTCGCTCCGCCGCATGGGGGACATCGCGGAGTTCATCGGCAAGGAGATCGAGTGCAAGATCATCAAGATCGATGAGTCGCGCATGAACATCGTGGTCTCG
>JAUIEL010000407.1 GCA_030428825.1 bacterium | reverse complement strand
CCCTCGCCGGTCCAATCGTTTACCGTTCCCCGTCCCTCTCCGGAGCCCTCGCATGCAGACCTGGATCGCGCTCCTTCGCGGGCTGAACGTCGGCGGGAAGCACCGCCTCCCGATGGCCGCGCTGCGGGACCACCTCGAGGCGGTCGGCGCCCGGGACATCCGCACGTTCATCCAGAGCGGGAACGCGGTCTTCTCCTCGTCCGTCCGGGCGGCCCGTTCGCTCCCCGCGAAGGTCGCGGCGCGCATCGAGGAGCACCACGGGTTCCGCCCCGAGGTCCTCGTACTCTCGCCCGACGCACTCCGCGACGCGGTCGCCGCGAACCCGTTCCCCGAGGCCGCCGAGGACGAGACGTCGCTCCACCTGCTCTTCCTCGCCGCGAAGACCTCGAACGTCGACACCGACGCCCTCGACGTGGCGAAGGCGAGGACCGAGCGGTACCTGCTCGCGGAGACCGTCCTCTATCTCCACGCGCCGGACGGGATCGCGCGATCGAAGCTCGCCTCGAAGGCGGAGAGACTCCTCGGCGTCCCGGTCACCGCGCGGAACCTCCGGACCGTGCGGAAGCTGCTCGCGATCGCGACGACCGACTGACGCCCCGACGGACGACCCGTCGGACCGCCCTCCCGGCGGAACCCGCTCCCTCCCGCCGCCGCGATCCGCTCTGATCGGCGCATGGACCTCCGCCGTCCCCCCCGCCGCTACTCCCGCGCGACGCTCCGGCTCGCGCGGTGCGTCGAGTCGACGGCGGCGCTCCTGTTCGGCCGGCGCCTCTACGCGCGCCGGCTCCGCCCGGGGAGGCTCCGGCTCCGCCGCGTCGACGTCCCGATCGCCGACCTCCCCGCTCCGTTCGACGGCTTCCGGATCGCCCACGTCTCGGACCTCCACGCCGGCCCGTTCCTCGACGCCGCCTCGCTCGAGCCGGTCGTCGACCTCGTCGCCGCCGCCCGGCCCGACCTCCTCGCGGTCACCGGCGACCTGATCACCCACGGCGTCGAGGACGGCCTCCCGCTCGCCGCGCCGCTCGGCCGGATCGGCGCGCGCCACGGCGGCGTCCTCGTGTTCGGCAACCACGACTACCGCGCGCGCCGGGAGGGAGAGCTCGCCGCCGCGTTCGCCGACCACGGGATCCGCGCCCTCCGGAACGAGGGGTTCGCCCTCGAGCGGGACGGAGCGCGCCTGTTCGTCGCCGGCCTCGAGGACGTCGAGGAGGGGAAGGTCGTCGACCTCGACGCCGCGCTCGCCGGCCGCGCCGCGGGGGAGACGACCCTCCTCCTGTCGCACCACCCCGAGACCGCCCGCCGCCTCGCCGGCCGCGGCGTCGATCTCGTCCTCTCCGGCCACACGCACGGCGGCCAGATCGTCGTCGCCGGGCGCCCCCTCCTGCGCGGGTTCGACGGCCCGCGACTCGAGGGGCTCCACGAAGTCCCGGAGGGTGGGACCCGCGTCTTCGTGACGACCGGCCTCGGCGTCCTCGTCCTCCCGTTGCGCGTCGGCGCCCCGCCCGAGGTCGCGCTCCTGACGCTCCGCCGGTCTGGTACTCTCCCCCGTTCCCCCTCCGCCCCGAAGGACGACCCGCGACGATGACCGACGACTGGCGCGCGATCTCCGAGGCGGCCCTCGCCCTCGAGCCGGTGTTCGTGGTCGGCGTCCCGCGCAGCGGCACCACCGCCCTCCGCTCGACGCTCGACCATCACCCGCGGTTCCGCGCCCGCGAGGTCCGATCGATCGAGACGCGCATCTTCGTCGAGCCGGACGCGACGCTCGACCTCGGCCGCCCGGAGGCCGCGAGGCTGAGGACGTTCCTCCTCGACGACGACGACGCGGCGGCGCGGCTCGAGCGGACCGCGCGGGCCGTGCGCGACGACGGCGGGACCGACGACGACCTCGTGCGCGTCTTCTTCGCGATCGCCGCCGCGGCGCGCGGCGTCGAACGGCCGCTGGAGAAGACGCCGCGGCACCTCGACCACCTCGACGCGATCTCCCGCGCGTTCCCGCGGGCGCAGGTCCTCGCGTGCACGCGCCACCCGGTCGACGTCTACAGCTCCTACCGCAAGAAGAAGATCCTGAAGGAGCGGCAGGGGACGCTGACCGAGAAGCACCGCTGGCTCGACAAGTCGCCGAAGGGGTTCGCGCGGAAGTACACCGGCTGGGTCGACGCGATGACCGGCGCGGCGAAGGACGACCCGCGTCGCCTGCGCGTCGTCCGGTACGAGGACCTGACCGCCGACCCGCGCGCCCTGCTCCGCGACCTCTGCGCCTTCCTCGGCGAGGCGTTCGAGGAGCACGCCCTGTTCGACGCCCTCACCGTCGAGCGGGACTCGTTCGGCTCCCCGCGCCCCGGCCACCGCATCGTCCCGAACGAGAAGTCGTGGACCGAGTTCCTCGACGAGGCGGACGCGCGGAAGGTCGAGAAGCACGCCGCGGGCGCGATGGCCGCGCTCGGCTACGCGCCGTACGTCCGCCGCCCCGACTGAACCGCCGCCGCCGGACGCCGTTCGACGGGAAACGCGGCGTCCTCGCGCCGTTCCGCGGGGACGAGGTCAACGGAGCGCGGCGCGACGCCGTATCTCCGAGGGGGACCGCCGCGGGGCCCCGACCGGCTATCATCGGCCCGAGGGGACGCTCGCCCGTCGCCCCGGGAGAAGGAAGAAGAGGAGGCTCGCGATGCGATCCGAACGAGGCGCCGTCCCGGCGCTCCTGGTCGTCCTGGCGCTCGTGGCCGCGTTCGCGGTGGTCGCCTTCCTGCTGCTCACGGGGGGCGGCGCGGACGGGCTCGATCCGAACGACGGCGCCGCCCTCGCGATGAGCGAGGAGGACGTCGCGGCCTCGACGCCGGACCTCGACCGCGCCGCCGCGACCGAGCGCGAGACGACCGAGTCCGAGCTCCTCCCGGAGGAGACGGCCGAGGAGACGCCGGCCGAGGATCCGGACGCGATCCCTCCCGACGCGACCGGACTCACCGGGACGATCATCGACGGCGACGGCCGCCCGGCCGCCGGCGTGACGGTGACGGTCAGCCGCACCGTGTCGCGCCGCCAGTCGGAGGAGTTCGGGATCGACGTGGAGGAGGGCGAGACGAACGCCCGCTTCGAACGCGTCGTCGAGACCGACGAGACCGGCCGGTTCACGGTGATCGAGCTGATCGCGAAGGACGGGTACCGCGTCGAGGTCGAGACCGACGCGGGTCGCATCGGCCGGAAGCAGGGGATCCAGGTGATCGAGAAGCTCGTCTTCGACGTCGGCGACGTCCCGCTCCGCGCCGGCGCGCGGATCCGGGGGCGCGTGCGGACCGAGGGGGGCGGACCGGTCGCGGGCGCGCGCGTCCGGTTCGGTTGGGACTGGGGGAGCGACCCGATCGTGACCGACGAGGACGGGCGGTTCGACGCCGGCGTCGTGTTCCCGGGACGCCACCAGATCCGCGTCTCGGCGGCCGGATACGCGCTGTCGGACAACGTGCAGCGTGAGTTCGTGGAGGGGGACGACGTCGACGACCTCGAGCTCGTGGTCGTCCGCGCGGCGCCGCTCCGCGGGCGGATCGTCGACGAGGTCGGTCGCGGCATCGGCGGCGCGTGGGTGAACGCGAACCGACAGGGACGGACGATGTTCTCGTGGTTCCACGACCAGACCGTCAGCGCGGAGGACGGATCGTTCGCGTTCGAGTCGATCCCGGCCGGCGAGTACGATCTGAACGCGGCGAAGCAGGGATACCGCCAGACGAACGAGGGGGACGTCACCGCGGGCGGGCCGCCGATCGAGCTGAAGCTGAAGCGGGCGGGGAGCGTCGAGGGGGTCGTCCTCGACGCGGCGACCGGCGCCCCGGTGAAGGCCGAGCGGATCCGCCTGCTCTGGATCCCGCCGTGGCGGAGGGACGACCCGAACGCGTCGCTCGAGGATTACTACGGCGAGGCGCCGGCGGACTGCGAGGAGGACGGGTCGTTCTCCATCGGACTCGACGACGGCGGTTCGTTCGTGGCGGAGGCGTACGCGGACGGCTACGCGCCGGGGAGGTCCGAGAGGTTCGAGCTGGAGGAGAACGGCACGGTCACCGGCGTGGTCGTCCGGGTCCCCCGCGGACTGACGCTGCCGCTGAAGACGATCGACGCGGCGACCGGCGCGCCGGTGGCGCGCGCCGTCGTCGACGTCCACGTCGAGGTCGAGGAGGGGGAGAACGGCGGCCACACGGTCCGACTCGCCTCCCTGGGGTACGCCGGCGGCGACTTCGTCAACTTCGCCCACTCGTCCGGGTCGAGCCTCGGCGAACGCGTCGCGCGGCGCGTCACCGACGAGGGCGGCGAAGCGGAGTGCGCGTCGATCTTCCCGGGCCGGTTCGTCGTGAAGGCGACGGCGCCGGGGTACGCGCCCGCCCGTGTCGAGGGCGTGGTCGTCGCCCGAGGAACGACGCCGGCGACGGTCGAGGTGTCGTTCTCCCACGGCGGCACGATCACGGGCCGGGTGACGAGCGACCGCGGCGCGGCCGAGCCGGCGCTCCGCGTCCACGCGACGAACTCCGACGGGCGCGCCGGCGAGGCGGTCACCGGCGAGGGCGGCGCCTACCGGCTGGAGAACCTCGCCCCCGGCCGGTACGCGGTCGAGGCGGAGAACCCCGACGCGACCGGCCGATCGCGCGGCGTCTTCGGACAGGGGGGGAACGGCGGCGGGAACGCGCAGAGCGAGGCGGAGAAGTTCCCCCTGGTCGTCGAGGAGGGCGGGACCGTCACGAAGGACCTGGTCATCGAACGGGTCGACCCGGGCGTGCTCGGCGGGACCGTGCTCGTGAACGGGACGCCGCGGGCCGACGTCCGGGTGATGGCGAACTTCGTGCAGGAGGACGGACAGACCTCCTGGGACTGGGGGAACGCGGCGCGGACCGACGAGCTCGGGACGTTCCGGTTCCGCCGGCTGAAGCCCGGCCGGTACGACCTGATGGTCCACGAGAGCTGGTCCGAGATGTACGAGGGAGGACGGGCGAACGTCACCTCCGGCGCGGAGAGCCTGATCACGATCGACATCGGCCTCGGCGCCATCACGGGCCGGGTCGTCGACGCGGACGGTCGCCCGCTCGCCGACGTCTCCGTGCGCGCCCAGCGCCAGCGCGACGAGTCGCGGCGGTTCTTCTTCGGCGGGTCGAAGCAGGCGCGGACCGCCGACGACGGGACGTTCCGGATCGAGGGGCTCCAGGAGGGGGCGTACGACCTTCAGCTCCACCACCGAGGCCACGTCTCGCGGAGCGAGGAGGGCGTCGTCGTCCATCCGCGCCGCGAGACGGCGCACGGCTCGATCGAACTCGCCACCGGCGGCTGGATCCGACTGACCGTGGTCGGCGGGCGCGAGGGAGAGCGGTTCCGGGTCTCGGGTCAGATCCCCGGCTCGAACCGCCGGCGGAGTCAGTGGGTCCGCCTCGACGCGCAGGGCATGGCCTGGGTCGAGGTCGGCGACCACGAAGGGAGCGGCGAGCTGACGGTGACCGAACGCGGCCCGAACGGCCGCGCGGCGACCGTCCCGGTGACGCTCGCGAAGGGGGCCGTCGGGGAGGCGACCGCGCGGTTCGACTGACCCTCGGGCGGGGATGACACGCGTCCAGTCGAACGTCCAGCGGACGGACGTTCGACACCCGCCCTCCGCGCTTCTCGCGTCGTCCACCCCCACCCGACGCGGATCGGGCCCGGAACGGCGCTTGCGTCGCTCCCCCGAACCCCGTCCCTCGCTCCGAGGCGCTCACCCATGATCTCGACTCTCGCCCTCTCGCTCCCGTGCCTGGTCCTGCTCGGGGGGTCGCCCTGGACGCATCAGGGGCCGCTCCCCACCGGACTCGACCTGCACGACGTCGAGGTGATCTCGCCGACCGAGGCCTGGATCACCGGCGAGGCCGACGCCGTCTACCACACCACCGACGCGGGGATGACGTGGACCGAGCACCCGCTCGCCAGCGCCAGCAGCTGGGACCTCTTCTTCGTCGACCCGCAGCACGGCTGGGTGGCGGGGAACGAGATCTTCCGCACGACCGACGGCGGACAGAACTGGGTGAAGTCTCCGACGACGCTCGGGACCGTGAACGCGGTCCACTTCATCGACCCTCTGCGCGGTTGGGCGGCGCAGAGCAACGCGGTCCACCGGACGGTCGACGGAGGGCTGACCTGGCAGGCCGGGCTCCTCCCCAAGCACGCCACCTGCCACGGGCTGTTCTTCGTGGACGACAAGATCGGCTTCGTCGCGAACATCGACGGCGAGGTGTTCAAGACGACCGACGGCGGCGCGAACTGGACGACCGTCCTGTCGAGCGGGGGGTTCAACCTGAACACGGTGTGGTTCGCCGACCCGCTCGTCGGCTACGTCTGCGCGAGCGACCGCGTCCACGCGACGACCGACGGCGGTTCGAGCTGGCAGACGCTCCCGCTGCCTCCAGGCACCTCGTGGATGTACGGCGGCGAGTTCCTCGACGCCCAGCGCGCCTGGCTCGTCGGCGCCGGCGGAGAGATCCTCGTGACGACGGACGGCTGGTCCAGCGCGACGGTCCAGAGCACTCCGGCGTCGCACTCGCTCTTCTGGGGCGTGTCGTTCGCCGACGCCCAGTTCGGTCTCGCGGTCGGAGAGGAG
>JAUIEL010000406.1 GCA_030428825.1 bacterium | reverse complement strand
TCCTCTCCGTACAGGATGCCGCCGACGTGGTACCCCTTGACGCAGAGGAGGCCCTTGTTGACCTCCGCGTCCTTGTCGCCGGCGATCGCCACGACGCGGCCGTCGCGGACGCCGACCTGGACGTGGCAGCCGGTCCCGCAGAATCGGCACGGGGCCTTGTCCCAGCGGAGCCGGGTGTCGCGCGGCGTCTCGGCGCGGCCGTCCGGCGCCGGGAGGGCGGCCGCCGCCGCCGCGAGCGCGGCCCCCTTCAGGAACGACCGGCGGCTGGCGCCGGTGTCGGCGAAGACGACGTCGACGTGCGACACCCCGGGGAGCCGCTCGATCCGGCGGTGGAGGTCGCGCAGTTCGCGGGGCGACTCCGCGGAGATCTCCGCGGCCAGCCGGGAGCCCTTTCCCGGCCCGAGGTCGACGCGCGGGTCGTTCCCCAGCCGTCGGAGCGCCTCCGCGCGATCGTGCTCGCCGGCCCAGCTGATCAATATGCCACTCAGAGGCATCTTTGCCCTCCCGTCGCCCGGCGCCGTCGTGCGGGCGGCGCTCCGAGGGCCGCACCGCGCGGCCCGTGGAGCATTGGCACGCAGTTTCCGTTCCCGAACGGCGACGGGTCTGGCCGGAGAGAGTCGTGACGAGTCGAAGTCGGCGAGCGGGAGGGTTCGGGAGGATCGTCGGAGCGGCGTTGGCGGTCCTGGCCGGCGTCCCGCTCGCGATCGGGCTCTCGGCGTGGAGCGGCGGCGGGTCGGTGCGCGCCGACGAGGTCCCGGCCGAGGCGGCGGCGGCCGGCGTGCGCTTCCCCGTGCGGGTGAATCGACCCTCCGGGCCCCCGCGCGTGCTGGTCGACACCGAAGGCGTCCCGCCCGGGACGACCGTGGCGTGCTCCACGTGTCACGCCACCCGACCGCCGGACCGGACGAACGCGCGGACCGACGACCTCGACGAGTTCCACCAGGGGCTCGTGGTCCGGCACGGCGACAGCACCTGCCTCGCGTGCCACGACCCGACCGACTACGACCGGCTCCGACGGGCCGACGGGCGCCCGGTGGCGTTCGAGGACGTGATGGACCTCTGCGGTCAATGCCACGGCCCGCAGCGGCGCGACTGGAGGCACGGCGCGCACGGCGGCACGACCGGGTACTGGGACCTGACGCGCGGGCCTCGGACCCGGAACCACTGCGTCGACTGCCACGACCCGCACGCCCCGGCGTTCCCGCGCATGAGGCCGACGTTCAAGCCGATCGACCGGTTCCTGACCCCCGACGCGGAGTCGCACGAATGAGCACCCGGACGAAGCCGGAGGGGAAGCGCCCGACGCGGCGCGCGGTCGTGAAGGGGGCGGCGGTCACGCTCGGCGCGGCCGCGTTCGCCAAGGCGGTCTCCCCGGTCGCCGAGTTCGCCGAGGGGCTCACCGTCGAGCAGTTCCTCCGGAGGCATTACAAGGAGCTCTCCGAGGACGACAAGCGCGAGGTGCTGGCGCGCATCGAGCGCGACACGGAGGCGGAGTACGGCGCGGCGTGCAAGGTCGCCGACCCGCCGCCGCTGCCGGGCGTGAAGTTCGCCTACGCGATCAACCTCTCGAAGTGCAACGGCAACGGGAAGTGCGTCGAGGCGTGCCACCGCGAGAACAACCACGATCGCGACACGAACCAGTCGTACATCCGGGTGCTCGAGCTCGAGAAGGGGAGCATGGACCTCGAGAAGGGGAACACGACGTACGACCACGCCGTCCCCGCGGAGGGGAAGGACTACCTCCCGGTGCAGTGCCAGCAGTGCGACGCGCCCCCGTGCACCGCGGTCTGTCCGGTCGAGGCGACTTGGAAGGAGCCGGACGGGATCGTGGTCGTCGACTACGACTGGTGCATCGGCTGCCGCTATTGCGAGGCGGCCTGCCCGTACCACGCGCGGCGCTTCAACTGGAAGAAGCCGACGATCCCGGCCGACGAGGTGAACCCGGACCAAGGTCTCCTGTCGAACCGCATCCGGCCGCAGGGCGTGATGGAGAAGTGCCACTTCTGTCTGCACCGGACGCGCGAGGGGCGGCTGCCGGCCTGCGCCGAGGCGTGCCCGACCGGCGCGCGCGTGTTCGGGAACGTCGCGGACCCCGCGTCGGAGCTCCGCTGGATCCTCGCGAACAAGCGCGTGTTCGTCCTGAAGGAGGAGCTCGGCACGAAACCGAGCTTCTTCTACTTCTTCGATGATTGACCGAAGGCTCGACCCGACCCCGGACGGAAGGCGGTCAAGATGAGCGACGGCGTCGCGACGGCTCGACACTCCCGGTCGTACCCCCGGTTCCTCCTGCGGATGCTCGCGCTGTCGACGGAGGGGAGCGCGGCGTTCTACGGCTGGATGACGCTCCTCACCGCGGTCTTCCTGGTCGGCGTCCACGCGTGGGCGCGTCAGATGGCGGACGGGATGGTCGTCACGCACATGACCGACCACGTGAGCTGGGGGCTCTACATCGCCAACTTCACGTTCCTCGTCGGCGTCGCCGCGGGCGGGGTGATGATGGTGATCCCCGCCTACCTCTATCGCGACCGGGAGATGCACGACGTCGTGATCCTCGGGGAGATCCTGGCCGTGGCGGCGATCTTCATGTGCCTGGCGTTCGTGACCGTCGACCTCGGGCGGCCGGACCGGTTCTGGCACATGTTCCCGGGGATCGGGCGGTTCAACTTCCCGATCTCGATGCTCACCTGGGACGTGCTCGTCCTGAACGGTTACCTGCTCCTGAACCTCCACGTCGTGGGGTACCTGCTGTACACCCGCTTCCTCGGGAGGACGCCGGACCCGAAGTGGTACGTCCCGTTCGTGATGGTCTCGATCGTCTGGGCGATCTCGATCCACACGGTGACCGCGTTCCTCTATTGCGGGCTCGGCGGCCGGCCGTTCTGGAACACCGCGCTCCTGGCGCCGCGCTTCCTCACCTCCGCGTTCGTGGCGGGGCCGGCGTTCGTGATCGTGACGATGCTGTTCCTGAAGAAGCGCCTGCGGCTCCCGCTCTCCTCGAAGCCGATCCGGACGCTGGTCTCGATCGTCCGGGTGACGATCCTCGTGAACCTCTTGATGATCGCGTCGGAGGTGTTCACCGAGTTCTACACCGGCGGCGCGCACACCGCGTCGGCCCAGTACCTCTTCTTCGGCCTCCACGGCAAGGACGCCCTCGTCCCGTGGATCTGGACCGCGATCGCCCTGAACGTCCTCGCCGCGGTCCTGTTCCTCGGGCGGCGCGCGATGACCGACGCGAGGGTGCTCACCGTCGCCTGCGTCGCCGCGTTCGCCGGGTGCTGGATCGAGAAGGGGATGGGGCTGATCGTCCCCGGGTTCGTCCCGAGCACGCTCCACGAGGTCGTCGAGTACGTCCCGAGCGTCGTCGAGTGGAAGGTGACGGCGGGGATCTGGGCGTTCGGGCTGATGGTCTTCACCGTCGCCCTGAAGGTCGCGATCCCGATCTTCTCGGGGGAGGAGCGCCTCTCGCCGCGCCCCTGACCGAGCGGCTCAGCGGCGCGCGGCCGCCGTCTCTCGCCTCAGCCACTCGAGGAGCGGCTCCTTCTCGGGGTGTGCGGCGCGGATCCTCCCGTCGGGACCGACGACGAGGGTCAGCGGGATCTCCGCCGCGCCGTACGCGCGGCGGATCGAGTCGTCGAAGTCGATCAGCGTCGGGAACCGGTGGCCGGCCCGCTCCCAGAACGCGCCGACCGCCTCGATCCGGTCGTCCGCGTCGAGCTTCTCCGACACGTTCACCGCGACGATCCGGACCGCCTCCGGGTCCGCCTCCGCCGCGAACCGCTCGACGTCCCGCAGCCCCTTGATGCACGGTCGGCACCAGGTCGCCCAGAAGTCGAGCACCACGACACGGCCGTCGCGGAGCGCGTCGAGCGACGTCACCGCCCCGTCGAGGCCCGGGGCGGCGAAGGCCGGGGCCGGGTCGCCGGCGGTCGCCCGGAGGAGGCCGAGCAGCTCGCGGGTCAGCCGTCGCTCGCCCGGGTCGAACGGCGCGATCTCGTCGTCGGTCGGGCGCACGTCGTGTGTCGCGATCCACCGCACGTCGCCGCGGGTCGCCTCGCGTCGGACGAGCCGGTGCGTCCCCGCGTCGAGCTCGATCGTCTCCTCGCCGTCCGCGTGCGCGAGCGTCACGACGACCCGCGCGCCGCCGCCCGTCCCGGCGGCCTCCCCGCCGCCGACGAGGCGGACCTCGTCGTCCCAGTCGATCGCCATCGCCTCGACCGCGTCGATCCCCTCCTCCGCCGCCCGGAGCGCGACGTGCGGCAGGAGCGCGAGGCCGGGTTCGACGAGCTGGAGCAGGTCCTCCAGCGCGTCCCCGGACGCCTCGGCGACGAAGTGGACGTCCGGCTTCGCGGCGTGGGTGACGCTCGCCCAGTCGTCCTCCAGGATCGCGGTGACCGGACCGCGCTCGAGGCGGCCGAGTCCGGAGCCGTCGAACGTCACGGCGTACTCGACCCGGACCGGGACCCCTCGCACGGTCGTCTCGACCACCACGTCGTCCCGGAACGGCGCGCGGAGCGCCTCGGCGGCGGCGAGGAGCGCGCGCTCGCCCGGCGCGACCGGGACGTCGATCGAGGGCGCGGCGGCCGCGGAGAGGAGGATCGGGAGGAGGAGGAGGGAGGGAGCCATCGTCGTCGCGTCCGCGGGTCCGGGGGGGGCGGTGAGCCGTGCATCCTACCCCCGACCTCGGTAGGCTCCGCGCGGATGAACGACGGGATCCCACTCCTCGACGTCGACGACCTGGTGGTGCGGTACGGCCGGCGGGAGGCGCTCGTGGGCGTCGACGTACGGTACGAGGGCGGCTCGCTCGGGCTCCTCGGGCCGAACGGCGCCGGGAAGTCGTCGCTCCTGCGCGCGCTGCTCGGGCTGGTCCGCCCCGCGCGCGGCCGGGCGTCGGTCCTCGGCATCGACGCCCGACGAAACGGCGTCAAGGTCCGGGCCAACGCCGGGTACATGCCGGAGAGCGACTGCCACGTCCCCGGCCTGACCGGCCTCGAGTTCACCGCGTACTCCGGGCGGCTCGCCGGGCTCGGCGCGCACGACGCGAAGCGCCGCGCGCACGAGGTCCTCGTCTACGTCGGTCTCGACGAGGAGCGATACCGGAAGGTCGACGAGTACTCGCGCGGGATGAAGCAGAAGGTGAAGTTCGCGGCCGCGCTCGTGCACGACCCCGCGGTGCTGTTCCTCGACGAGCCGACGAACGGGGTCGACCCGCAGGCGCGCCAGGAGCTCCTGGCGCTCATCCGGGACCTCGCGCGCGACAAGGGGATCCACGTCGTCCTCTCGTCGCACCTGCTGCAGGACGTCGAGGCGGTCTGCGACGACATGATCGTCCTGTCGCAAGGCTCGGTGCGGGCGGTCGGGGCGATCGAAGAGCTGAAGGGGAGGCGGGGCGGCTTCGTGGTCCGCGTGGCCGGCGTGCCGGCGCGATTCGAGGAGGAGGTCCGCGCCCGCGGCTTCGGGGTCGAACTCGACTCGCGAGGCGCGTTCCGGGTCCGGGCCGCGCCCGACGGGACCCTGGAGGCGCGCGAGCTGTTCGCCCTGGCGCGCGCGGCGGAGACGCCGATCCGCCACCTCGTCCCGGAGGAGGAGTCGCTCGAGGACCTCTTCCTGCGGGCGATCGAGCTCCCGGGCGAGAAGGGCTGACCCGTGCCGATCTACGACCAGACGTACCGGCGCATCGAGGGGATCCGGCCCGCGGGACGCTTCCGCTTCCTCCCGATCGCGCGGACCGGTCTCGGGCTCTTCTTCCGGAAGAAGATCTACCTCCTGTTCGCGTTCTTCGCGCTCGGGCCGTTCTTCCTGATGATGCTGCCGCTCGCGGCGCCGCACCTCCTGTCGTCGTTCGACGTCCGCGAGTTCCCGCCGGAGGTGCAGCGGCTGTTCCACCTGAGCGCCGACTCGCTCTACGCGTACCTGACGTTCTTCGAGTGGGCGTTCGTCTTCCTGTTCGCGATCCTGACCGGCGGCGGCCTGATCGCGAACGACCTGCGCGCGAACGCGCTGGAGATCTACTTCTCCCGTCCGATCACGGTCGTCGACTACCTGCTCGGGAAGCTCCTCGTCGTCCTGAGCGTCATGCTCGGCGTCACGCTCCTGCCGTGCCTCGTCCTCTGGGTGGTCGACGTCTCCCTCTCCCAGGAGGAGGGGTTCTGGCGGCAGCAGCTCCCGCTCCTCCCGAAGATCGTGGGCGCGAGCCTCCTCTACTGTCTCCCGTACGCGCTCCTGTCGCTCGCCGCGTCGGCCCTCGTGAAGTCCGCGCGGACGGCGATGCTCGTCTTCGCCGGGGGCGAGCGGATCCTGCAGTTCTCCGCCGCGATCCTGACCCGGACCCTCGACGACCCGGCCTGGGGGCTCGTCTCGATCACCCGGTCGATGGATCGCCTCGCCGCCGCGGTCCTCGGGCCCGACGCCGAGATCGTCGCGACCTGGAAGGGGGGCGAGGGGATCCCGTTGCTCGGCGTCCCCCTCTGGATGCCGGCCGCGGCCTGGACCGGGGTCTGCGCGGTCTGCGTGATCGTCGTCCTCCGCCGGGTGCGCGGCGTCGAGGTCGTGAAGGGGTGACGCGCCGGCCGCGCGGGGGGCGCGCTCAGAAGAGGGTCAGCGAGACGCA
>JAUIEL010000405.1 GCA_030428825.1 bacterium | reverse complement strand
GGGGCGGCCGACGGGCCGGGCGACGGGGCACCGGAAGGAACCGCGCCGACGGCCGGAGGTGACGCGGGGAATCGCCGCTTCCCGAGATCGCGCGCTCGCACCGCGGCGGGCGGGCGTCCTCAGTCCGCCGTCGGCGCCGGCCGCCCGTCCGCGTCGGGCGACGGGCTCGACGCCTGATCCTCGGGGACCGGCTCCGCTTGCGAGTCGGTCTCGGAGACCTCGGGCGTCAGGGACGCGCCGCCCCACAGCTTCTGCGCGCGCCGCCACGAGTGCCGGAGATCGCGCGGGAAAGCGCGCTCGAACCGGAGCGTCTTCCCCGACCGCGGGTGCGCGAAACCGAGCTCGGCCGCGTGGAGCGCCAACCGCTTCAGGTAGAGCTTCGCCGTCTGCTCGTCGGGGCCGCTGCCGTGCCGCTTGTCGAAGAGGACGGGGCACCGTCGCGCCGCGAGGTGGATCCGGATCTGGTGCATGCGTCCGGTGACCGGCCGGCACCGGACGAGCGCGACCTCCGCCCCGTCGCCCGCGGGCTCGCACGACTCGATCTCCGTCAGGGCGAACTTCCCCGCGACCGGCTTCTTCACCGCCCCCAGCCGGAGCCCGTCCGGGCCGACGCGGACGAGCGCGAGGTACCGCTTCTCGATCGTGCGGGACTTGAACTGCTCCACGAGACCGTCGTACGCGAGCACGCTGCGCGCGACGACCAGGAGCCCGGACGTCTCGAGGTCGAGCCGGTGGACGAGCCCGAACGATCGGTCGGAGCCGAGCTGGGCGAGCTCGGGGTACCGCGCGATCAGGCCGTTCAGGAGCGTGTCCGAACCGTGCCGAGGCCCCGGGTGCATCGCGATCCCGGCCGGTTTGTCGACGACCGCCAGGTCCTGGTCGGAGAAGAGGACGCGCGGGCGGAGCTTCCGGTTCGGCGCCGGCGGCCGGCGCTCGGTCGGGCCGGCGAGCACGTCGATCTCGCCGGGCGCGACGAGGACGTCGCCGTGCGAGAGGATCGCCGGCGGCGCCGGCCCGGCCTCCCCTTCCGGCGGCGTCTCGGCCGGCGCGGCGGCGAACCGGACCCGCTTCTGACGCAGCAGTTTCCGCACGTGCGGCGGGTCGGCGGCGAGCCGGCGGCGGAGGAAACGATCGACGGGGGTCCCCACGTCGACGGCCGCGACGGGGAGACGAACGGGGTAGCGGTGGCTCAAGGGTGGCGGCGGTCTCCGGGGTGCGGAGAGAGGTTATCACAGATCCGACGGCGCGGGGCGGCGCGCGGAGCAAGCACAACGCGATGGTCTTTAGGCACTTGTGTACTATCTTGCGATTTTGCCAGTGAGTTCCCTATATTACAAGTCATGCTCGAGCGCTCCCTGACCCCTCACGCGGTCGACCTGGCCCGGCGATTCCCTGCCGTTGCGATCACCGGACCCCGTCAATCCGGCAAGACGACGTTCGCCCAGTCGTGCTTCGAGCACCTCCCTTACGTCCTGCTCGAGGATCCGACCGAGCGCGCGGCCTGCCAGGACGACCCTCACGGGTTCCTGGCTCGCTTTCCGAACGGCGCGGTCCTGGATGAGATCCAGAACGTCCCCGACCTCTTCTCCTATCTCCAGGGGGACATCGACCGGACGAAGACGGCCGGTCGGTGGATCCTCACCGGCTCGACCGCCATGGATCTCGACCGGAGCATCTCCCAGTCTCTCGCGGGCCGCATCGCCACGCTCGAACTGCTGCCGTTCGCGCGGGTCGAGTTGGACGGCCAGCCGAGCCGGCCCGCGACGCTGACCCACTCCGTCCTCGAGGGCGGCTACCCACCTCTGTTCGACCCGGAACGAAACCACGAGCCTGTGAGCTGGCTCGACCAGTACATCCGAAACTTCGTTCGCCGCGACGTTCGGGACCTCCTCGACGTGCGGAACCGGACCGCCTTCGACGTCTTCCTCCGCCAGTGCGCCGCTCGATCGGGCCAGGTGCTGGACTACAGCGATCTCGCGTCGACCTGCGGCATCGACATCAAGACGGCGAAGGAGTGGATCTCCGTCCTGGAGGCCTGCTACGTCATCCACCTCCTCCGCCCGCACTACCGGAACTTCGGGAAGCGCCTGACCAAGCGTCCGAAGCTCTACTTCGTCGACACGGGACTCGCCTGTCGATTGCTCCACCTCTCCGACGTCAACCAGCTTCGGGGTCACCCTCGATGGGGCGCCCTCGCCGAGACCTGGTGCATCTCCGAGATCCTCAAGTCCCGAGCCCACTCCGCGAAGAGCCGAAACCTCTGGTTCTGGCGAACGAGCGACGGACACGAGGTCGACGTCGTGATCGAGACCACGGGGGGCGCCCTCTTCCCGATCGAGATCACCGCCGCGGCGACGCCGGCCCCCGAGAAGGCGAACGGCTTGGCGAAGCTGCGCGAGCTCAGCCTGCGCGACGCCGACGCCCGAGTCCTCCCGGGAGTCGTGCTGTACGGCGGGGACGAGGTCCGCCCCGTCCGCGAGGACCGCTTCGTCCCTTGGGACTCGATCGCCGACACCCTCGAGGAGGTCCCGTGAACGGCGGCGTGTCGAGCAAGATCGGCCATTGGTACGAGGAGGAATACGTCGTCTGGCAGGCGCTTCGCCTCCTCGACGAGACGATCGAGGAGCTGGTCTGGGAGGGGAGGGGTGAGGACGAGCGCGGGATCGACCTCTGGATTCGCGAGAGCGGAGGACGGAGGGTCGCGATCCAGTGCAAGACGCGTTCGAGGGACCTCTGGACGGTCAGGAAGCTGGAGAAGGAGCGAGTATTCGAACACGCGAGGCTTCAGCTCCTGGAACGCGCGAAGGGCGAGGGCGCGGCGCGCTACGAGTTCGTCACGAACCAGCGAGCTCCCGACTGGGAGCTCGCGATCAAGGACGCCGAGACCGGCGGCGATCTCGCTCCCCACGCCGAGGCGGTCGCAGCGATCGGAGAAGACGCGACGGGCCTTCTCCCCCGCATGAAGGTGCGCGTCCGAGATCAGGAATCGATCGAAGACGACGCGCGGACGATCGCGAGAACGCTTGTCCCACACTCAGAAGCATCGCGACTGATCGATGCCTTACGGGAGACGCTTCGCACTCGGCTGCAAGAGCCGTGGTCCAAGGTCTCGCTGCAGAAGGCTCTGGAGCCGTTCGGCCTCGAGTGGATCAGGGACGGAACGGGGCGGAGACTCGCCGACCATCTCGTCCGGATCACGAACGAGTTCATCGAGGACGTCGCGCGCTCGCGCCTCCTCCCCCGACACCTGGATCGCCCCGAGGAGGAGCAACTCGCGGCCGAGGCGCTCACGGCCCCGCGCGGGAGCCTCGTCCTCGTTCGCGGGGCCCCGGGGAGCGGCAAGTCCGAGGTCCTCGCGAGCCTCGTCGAGCCCGCCCGGTCCGCCGGAGCGACGGTCCTGGCGCTGAGCGCGGACGAACTCTCGGACCTCGACCGGCCGGACGATCTCTCCGGCCGCATGCGGAGCCTCGGCGGCGACGCGAACAGCCTGCTCGTCCTCGATCAGGTCGATCAGCTCGCGCGCGGTGGCGCTCGACATCAGCCGGCGCTTCGGCGGGTCGTGCGGCTCGTCGACGCGGCGCGACGGGCCGGTCACGTGGTCGTCGTCGGCTGCCGGACGATCGAGGCGAGCCGCGTCGCGCAGCTCGAGAACCTTCTCGGCGCCCCGGGTCCGGGCCGCCGCATCGACGTCGAAGTCGGAGACCTTCCGGAGGCGGGCGTCGCCGAGGTCCTGCAGGAGCGGGGCATTCCGCTCGACGACCTGAACCCGGAGATCCGGCATCTGGTCCGTCGACCGATCGTCCTCTCCCTGCTCGTTCGCGTGATCGACGGGACCGGCGGCTGGAGAGGAGTGCGTTCGCAGCACGAACTGGTCGATCGTTGGTGCGACTCGCTGCGGGAGGAGATCGGCAGCGACGCGATCGAGGTGCTCGACACCGTGGCGGAACGGATGGACACCGACGGCGCGACCTCGATCGACCGCTCGACGCTCTCTCCGCCGGCGGCCGTGGACCGGCTCGTCGACGCCAACATCCTCGTCGGGACCTCCGCCGGTCACGTCCGACCGTTCCACCAGGTCGTCACGGACACGCGCCTGGCTCTTCGAGTCGCGAAGGGAGTTCGAAGCGCCGAGGAGCTCCGGGCCTGGATCGGAGATCGATCCGACCAAGACCTCCACAAGGCGCGCCGCCTCCGGCTCGCGACCACGGTCATCGCGGCGCGCGACGAGAGAGGCGCCCGGATGCTCGACGCCGTTCTCGCCGACGACTCGGTCCGGCCGCTGACGAAGCACGCGATCCTCATGGGCCTCGCGGCCGTCGACGAGCCGAGACCGCCGCTCGTCGACCTGGTCCGCGGCCTCCTCGATGACGAACGGCGGCGCGCCACCGTTGCCCGCACCGTCGCGTACGACCACGAAGGGTGGATGGACGCGTTGGAGGACGACCTCGACCGGTACTGGGAAACGTGGCCGGACCATCGCGACCTCCTGCTCCAGCTCCTGGCGGCGGTGAGCGTCAAGCGTGGAGACAGGGTCACCGCGCACCTCGAGCGGTGGAAGAGAGACGACCCCGACCTCCTCGATCGGGCGAGGCTCGTCTTCTGGCACGACCCGGCGGAGGACTGCGACGCGCAGTTCGAGATGCGGTTGCAAAGTCCGTTCGTCGGTCCGGACTCGTACCCGATCGACTGGTCGGAGTTCATGGGGAAGATGCCGCTCCGCGCCGTCCGATTGCTCGTCGAGTCGCTGAAGAGGACCTCTCGAGACGGCCTGACCGGGCCGGGGCACGACGACCGCTGGATGTTCCGGTGGCCTCCTGGGGAGTCCATCCCGGCGGGGATCCTGGAGCTCGGCACGGACTTGCTCGAGAAGACGCAGTCCTGGTGGGCCGGCCTGGACGTCTCCGACGTGGAAGCCGAGGGGATGGCGCGGTACGGCTCCGACGACGTGACCCTCGTTCGCGTCGTCGAGCTCCTGGCCCGTGCCTTCGCTCGGTCGATCGCTCTCGGCGCTCTCGACTGGACGCGTCTCGTCGACTGGGCCCCGTCCCCTCCGCGCATGCTCGACGCGTGGCTGCTCCTTCGCGTCGGCGCGAGTCTCGGCCCGGGGACGCCCGAGGCGGTCGCGGACGACGCGGCCGAGTGGTTCGAGCGGGATCCCGCGGTGAGCGAGTTCCTCCGGGATGCGGCGTGGGCGCCGCGGACTTCGCGTGTGGCGCGGGAGTTCCTCCTCGGCGTCGCGCGGCGGGCCTCGCCCGAGGTCGTCGAGCGACTTCGCGCCCGGGCGAACGAGCTGCCGGACGTGGCCGAACCGGAGGTTCGGTCGTTGCCACCCGTGGAGCCGGCCGTTTCCGTGGAGGAGGCGTCGAAGTGGACGCCGGACGAGTGGATCGCTGGTTTCCGGCGGGCCAAACCGGGGGATGACCGCTGGCAGCCGGGTCCGGACGGACGCCCGGTCGACGAGTCTCGGGCCGGACTCGCAACGAGGTTGAGTCAGTGCGCGAGTCGCGACCCCGAGCGCTTCCTCGCGTACGCCCGCGAGTTCTCGACGCGTGAACGGGCGCTACCAGCCATCGGGCGTCGAGCGCTCCTGGAAGGACTGTCGAGCGTCACTACCGTCGACCGAGTCGAACCGAGCGAGCTCGAAAGCCTGATCCTCCTCCCCGAGTACCGGAACGAGCCAGAGTGCTCGGATGTCCTCGCGCAGTGCCTGCGCGACCGCGCCGATCACGAATGGTCTGACTCGCTCCTGAGGCGCCTCGGCGAGATCGCCGACGAACAGGCCGGCCGCAACACCTCCTACGTCGCGCTCCACGCGCTCGCGCGCGTCGCGGAGGAGCAGCCCGCAAGAAGGGCGCTCGCGCTCGAAGTCGTCGAACCGCTGCTCGATCACCCCGAGACGAGCGTTCGCGCCGGCAGTGCCGAGGTCGCGATCGTCGCGCGCTCCGCCGATCCAGCTCGCGCGATCGAGTGGGTCCTTCGCGTGGCCGAGGACATGCGGGTCGCGTCGGACGCGCGCGTGGCGCATGCTCTCCGATGGATCGCGGTCGCCAACGACGAGGCCGAGGAGTCCGCGAGCCAGCGCGCACGCGATCTCCTCACCTCCCTCGCCCGCAGCTGCACCGAGGACTCCGCGGCCCTGGGCGGAGCGTCCCTCCTGTTCCTCCTGCATCACGGGCTCACGTCGCACGGTGCGTTCGAAGAGGTCACGACATCCAACCCTCCCGCCCGCCTCGGCGCCGCCCGCACGCTCGCGTCGTGGCTGAACGACGACGAGATCGAGACCACCGATCGGATGAAGGACCTCGCGATCACCCTCGCGAACGACGGCGACCCCAAGGTCCGCCGCGCGATCCTCGGCGCCTTCCTCGGCCGCGGGGAGTCCCCGCTCCTCGACGATCGCGAGTTCCTCGCCGAAATCGTCCGGTCGAAGGCGGTCGGCGACGACAAGGGGAGCCTCCTCCACGCCTTCGACCGGCGAGGAACGCTCCTTCCGCTCGAGGAGGACGTGCGTGCCCTCGCGAGGCGCCTGCTCGATCCGGACCTGTCCGCGACCGACCCCTGGCTGACCCGACACCACTCCGAGAAGGCGTGCGAGATGCTCTCGCGCCT
>JAUIEL010000404.1 GCA_030428825.1 bacterium | reverse complement strand
CGGTCGCCAGCACGTACGCGCCGTGGGCGACGGCCCACGTCCGCCGCCAGACCGCCACGCCCGCCTTCCGGTACGTCCACTCCAGGTCGACGTTCACGCCGCGGACCTCGGGCGGGTAGAGGCCGCTCCGGATCAGGACGACGACCGCGAGCGCGGCGAGGAAGAGGACCTGGAGCTGCGTCACCACGTGCGAGGCGGTGTACGGCACGTACTCGACGGTCCACGGGAGGAGCGAGTAGAGGAACTCGGGGCGCGTGCCGACGTAGACGCAGAAGAAGGCGGAGATCGCCATCGCGATCAGCATCCCCCGCGGCGGCTCCTTCGTCCGGATCCCCGAGTCGTGGGCGAAGAACGCGAAGTACGGGATCTTGATCCCCGCGTGTTCGAGGACGCCGGCCGACGCGAACAAGAGGATGAACCAGAGCCAGTCGTGCCCCTCGCGGAGCGCGGCGCTCATGATCATCGACTTCGTGACGAACGCGGAGAAGAGCGGGAACGCCGAGATCGAGAGCGCGCCGACGACGCAGAGGATCGTCGTCTTCGGCATCGTCTTGTACAGGCCGCCGAGGTCGGTGCCGCACGTCTTCCCGGTCATGTGGAGGACCGCCCCCATCGACATGAAGAGGAGGCCCTTGAAGATCACGTCGGCGAACGCGTGGGAGACCGCGCCGTTGAGCGCGAGCTCGGTGCCGATCCCGATCCCGACGACCATGAAGCCGATCTGGTTGATCATCGAGTACGAGAGGACCTTCCGGAGGTCGTTCTCGATGACCGCGTAGAAGATCGGGAACGCGGTCATCGCCGCCCCGATCCAGATCAGCTCCTCGGTCCCCGGGAAGCCGCGGGCGAGCGCGTAGACCGCGGTCTTCGTCGTGAACGCGGACAGGAAGACGGTCCCCGTCGCCGTCGACGCCGGGTACGCGTCGATGATCCAGGTGTGGAAGAGCGGGAACCCGCACTTCACCCCGAACGCGAGCAGGATGAGCCAGGTCGAGAGCCCGGAGAGCTCCATCTCGTCGAACGCGAGCGTCCCGGTCTCGCGCGCGAACATCAGCAGGCCGGCGAGCAGGACGACGCCGGACAGGACGTTCCAGATCAGGTACCGCATCCCGGTCCGGATCGCCCGTTCGGTCCGCGGCGCGAAGACGAGGAAGACCGACGTCAGCGCCAGGAGCTCCCAGAAGACGAACAGCGTCAGCAGGTCGCCGGCGAAGATCGCCCCCATCGCCGCGCCGGCGTACGCGAGCGCCGCCACCTGCTGCATGCCGTCCCGGACGTGCCACGCGTAGATCACCCCGACGAACGCGGCGAGGTGGAACAGGTACCCGAACAGGAGGCTCAGGTCGTCGACGCGGATCGGCTCGAGCGCGTACTCGAGGAGCTGGAAGTGGCCGTGGACCCCCGGCTCGAACCCGAGCAGGAGGACGAACGACACGATCGGGACGAGCACCGACACGGCGCTCCGGGCGACCCCGCGCAGCGCCGCGACGACCGCGGCGCCGATGAAGAAGACGAGCGCGGGGTGGAAGCCGTCACCCATGGCGAGCCTCCTCTCCGGCGTCGTCCGCCGCCGGGTCGACCTCCGTGTCCCCGTAGTAGTCCTCGGGACGGAGCACCACCTTGCGCAGCCCGACCGACACGAGGACGAGGACGACGATCGCCAGGAAGCCGTACCAGCCGTGGAAGAACGGCGTCTCCTCGAGCGGGTGCTCGCCGTGCTTGTGGATCAGGAACTCCGACAGGAGCACGACGCCGCACGCCGCGTAGAAGACGCGGAGCAGCAGGGTCACCCGCTTCGGGTCGTCGAGCTCGCCGTCGCCGTGCGCGGCCATCGCCTACCCTCCTCCCGGACCGCCGAGCGGGAGGGCCCGGACCAGTTCGACCAACGGCTCGGGGAACAGGAACAGGAGCACGCACCCCGCGGCGGTGAGGCAGAGCGGCACGACGCAGAAGAGCGGCGCCTCGTGGAGCTTCCCCGGCTCGGCCCCGTGCCCGTGGCCCCCGTGGTCCCCTCGATCGGGCGCCGGGTCCGGCCGCCCGAGGAACGCCATCACCGGGATCGGCAGCAGGTACGCCACGTTCAGCAGCGAGCTGAGCATCAGCACCGCCACGAGCGCCACCTGGTCCGCCTCGAGCGCCCCGAGCGCGAGGTACCACTTGCTCCACGCCCCGCCCATCGGCGGCAGGCCGATGATCGAGCACGCGCCGACGAAGAACGCGACCATCGTGAACGGCATCTGCCGTCCGATCCCCTTCATCTGGCTGACGTCGGTCTTGTGCAGCGCGACGTAGACCGCGCCGGCGCAGAAGAAGAGGGTGATCTTGCCGACCGCGTGCATCGCGATGTGCACGCCGCCGCCGATCATCCCGAGCTCGGTCGCCATCGAGGCGCCGAGCGTGATGTACGAGAGCTGGCTGATCGTCGAGTACGCCAGCCGCGCCTTCAAGTTGTCCTTGGTCATCGCCACCAGGGACGCGAGCACGATCGTCGCCGCGGCGACCCACTGCAGCCACCGGCTCGCCGCGGTCTCCCACAGGAAGTCGACGCCGAAGACGTAGACCGAGACCTTCAGGACCGTGAAGACGCCGGCCTTCACGACCGCGACCGCGTGGAGGAGCGCGGAGACCGGGGTCGGCGCGACCATCGCCGCCGGCAGCCAGCGGTGGAACGGCATCAGCGCCGCCTTGCCGGTGCCGAACATGTAGAGCGCGAGCAGGATCGCGACGTGCGGCCCCTCGACCTTCCCCCGCAGGATCCCGCCCGGCGTGAAGTCGAGCGTCCCGGCCGCGAACCAGGTCCAGATCACCGCGAACAGGAGGAAGCAGACCGACGTCCCGACCAGGATCCCGAGGTAGATCCGTCCCGATCGCTTCGCCGCGTCGGTCCGCGCGTGCGTGACGAGCGGCCAGGTCGAGAACGTCAGCACCTCGTAGAAGACGAACAGGGTGAAGACGTTCGACGCCAGCGCGATCCCCATCGTCGCCGCGATCGCCCCGGCGAAGCACGCGAAGAACCGGGTCTGGCTGGTCTCGTGGTGCGCCCGCATGTAGCCGATCGCGTAGAACGACGTCACGATCCAGAGCGTCGACGCGACCAGCGCGAAGAGCATCCCGAGCGGCTCGACCTGGAACGAGAGCGAGAGCCCGGGCATCACCTCGGCCAGCTCGACGACCGGCCGCACGCCGGCGGCGAAGTCCTCCCGGACCGCGCCGACGACGAGGAAGAGCGCCAGGGAGGTCACGATCGTGACCGTCTCGCGGAGGTTCGGCCAGCGCGAGAAGAACGGTAGGAGCGCCGCCCCGATCGCGGGCACGACCATGCAGAGGAGGATCAGGCGCTCCGGGCTCACGATCCGCCTCCGAGCAGCATCGCGGCCGTCCGCCGCGCGACGTCGACCGTGAGGTCGGTGTCGAGGCCGAACCAGATCGTCGCCCCGATCATCACGAGCGTCGGCAGGAGCATCCCGAACGGCGCCTCGTCGGTCTTCGCCTCGTCGATCTCCGGCGCGTCCTCGGGCTCCTGGAAGTACATCACCTCCACGACCCGCCAGACGTAGACGACCGCGAGGAGCGACGACACGAGCATCATCGCCGCCACGTGCCAGAGGCCCGCCTCGAGCGCGCCGAGGACGAGGTACCACTTGCTGACGAAGCCGACCGTCGCCGGGACGCCGATCATGCCGAGCCCGCCGATCACGAACGCGATCGCGGTCAGCGGCATCCGGCGGCCGATCCCGCGCAGGTCGCTCAGGCGGCTGCCGCCGACCCGGGCCACGACGCAGCCGAGCACCATGAACAGCCCGCCCTTCATCAGGGCGTGGTTGAAGACGTGCACCAGCGCGCCGGTCATCCCGTCGACCGTCAGCATCGTGACGCCGACCAGGATGTACCCGATCTGGGCCACGCTCGAGTACGCCAGCGCGCGCTTCACCTCCTGCTGGAAGCACGCCACGAGCGAGGCGACGAAGATCCCGACGAGCGCGAGGAGCATGATCGCCTCGCGGACGGCCCCGTTCCCGAGCGACTCGCCGACCCCCGCGATCGTGAAGAAGAACCGCAGGACGATGTAGACCGAGACCTTCGTCGCGGTCGCGGCGAGGAAGGCGGTCACCGCGGACGGCGCGAACGTGTACGCGCTCGGCAGCCAGAGGTGCAGCGGGAAGAGCGCGATCTTCAGGGACAACCCGGTCGCGAGGAAACCGAGCCCGGCCAGCACCGTCCGGCTGTCCTTCACGGCCGGCAGCCGCTCGGCGAGGTCCGCCATGTTGAGCGTGCCGGTCTTCATGTAGAGGAGGCCGACGCCGATCAGGAAGAACGTCCCGCCGATCGCGCCCATGATCAGGTAGCGGAAGCCGGCCATCAGCGACCGCCGGTCCGGCCCCATCGACACGAGCGCGTACGTCGACAGCGAGGAGATCTCGAGGAAGACGAAGACGTTGAACGCGTCCCCGGTGACCGTCATCCCGAGGAGCCCGGTCATCGACAGGAGGTAGACGCCGTACAGGAGCCCGTGCCGCGACCGCGCCACCTCGGCGGCGAGCGACCGCGGGGCGTACGTCAGGACGAGGGCGCCGACGCCGGAGACGAGCGGCATCAGCCACGCGTTCAGCGAGTCGACCCGGAACTCGATCCCGAACGGCGGGGCCCAGTTCCCGAGCTGGTACGAGATCGTCCCGTCGGCGAGGACGCGGGCGAGGAGCGCGCAGCAGACGCCGAACGTCGCCCACGCGACGGCGACCGCGAGCGGCCACGCCAGCCGCGGCCGGTGCAGGATCACGCAGAGCGGCGCGGCCAGGATCGGGAGGACGATCGGCAGGACGGGGAGGTTCTCGGCGATCACGTCGTCGGGTCCTGCTCGAGGATCTCGTCCTCTTCGATCGAGTCGTACGCCTCGTTCAGGCGGACGACGAGCGCCAGCGCGACCGCGGTCGTCGCGATGCCGACCACGATGGCCGTCAGCATCAGCACGTGCGGGAGCGGGTTCGAGTAGACCACCTCCTCGGCGCCGTCGCCGTGGACCAGGATCGGCGCCGTCCCGCCCTCGACCTTCCCCATCCCGACGTAGAACAGGATGACCGAGGTCTGGAACAGGTTCAGGCCGATCACCTTCTTGACGAGGTTCCCCTTGGCGATGACCGTGTACAGCCCCGCCATCATCAGGACGATGACGATCCAGTAGTTGTAGAGGCCGACGAACGTGCTCACGCGCTCCTCCGACCGGCGAAGGCGTAGAACAGCGCGATCATCACCGCGGTCACCGTGATCCCGACGCCGAGCTCGACCAGCAGGATCCCGTAGTGCTGTCCGTGCACCGGGTCGTGCGCGAGCACGCCGTAGTCGAGGAACTTGCCGCCCTTCGCCATCGTCGCGACCCCGACGCCTCCGTAGAGCATCACGCCGAACGCGATCAGCACCCGCACCACGTCCGGCGGCACGACGCGGCGCGCGGCGGCCAGACCGAACAGGAGCGCGTACAGGATGACGCCCGCCGCGAAGATGACGCCGGCCTGGAAGCCGCCGCCGGGGCCGAAGTCGCCGTGGAACTGGACGTACAGCGCGTACAGCAGGATGTACGGGATCAGGATCTTCGCGACGACGCGGGGGACGGTGTACTCCCTCATGACGGCGGCCCCTCCTCCTCGCGCGCCCTCGAGAGGAGCAGGAGGACCGCGATCCCGGCGGTCAGGATCACCGTCACCTCGCCGAACGTGTCGTACCCGCGGTAGCTCGCCAGCACCGACGTCACGATGTTCGGGATGTGGAACTTGTCGTACGACGCGTGGACGTACTCCTCGTAGATCGGGTGGGTGTGGATCGGGGCCGCCGGGTCGCCGTAGTGAGGCATGTCGAACGTCGCGTAGACGAGCGCCGTCCCCGTCAGCAGCACGACCGCCAGGCCGAGGATCGGGTGCCCGCCGCGGCCGCCCTTCTCGTTCCGCTGGGTCAGCGAGAGCGTCCCGAGCATCAGCACGGTCGAGATCCCCGCGCCGACCGCGGCCTCGGTGAACGCCACGTCGACCGCGTCCTGCAGCGTGAACCAGCACGCCGACAGGAGGCTGTAGACGCTCGTCAGCATCACCGCCGCGAACAGGCTCCTGAGCCGGATGACGGCGATCGCCGCCACCACGAGGAGGGCCATCAGGAAGACGTCGATCGCGATCGTCACGCCGCGTCCTCCCCCCCGGCCTCGCGCGCGGCCCCCCCCTTCGCGCCGCTCCCGGGCGGCGGCTCGACGAGCTTCGGCTCGAGCCCCCCCGCCTGCGCGGCCTTCACCAGCGCGTGCGCGGTCGTCGCCGACGCCAGCCAGAGGAAGCCGAGCAGCAGGAGCATCTTCAAGGTGTTCAGGGTCGCGCCGGACTGCAGACAGAGCCCGGCCAGGATCAGGCCGGCCCCGAACGTGTCGGTGACGCCGGCCGCGTGGACCCGGGTGTAGAAGTCGGGGAAGCGGAGCAGCCCGACGCCGCCGACGACGCAGAAGAACCCGCCGGCCGCGAGACACACCCACCCCAGGACGTCCGCCACGAGCTCCATCAGGCGACGTCTCCGAGCCCGCCGAACTTGATGAACTTCAGCACCGCGAGGACGCCGATGAAGTTGATCAGGGCGTAGATCAGCGCCAGGTCGA
>JAUIEL010000403.1 GCA_030428825.1 bacterium | reverse complement strand
CTGATGCCGTTGAAGTCGATCGACTGCGCGATCCGGTCGATCTCGGAGACCAGCTCGGAGAACTCGACCTGGAGCGAGTCCTTGTCCGTGTCGGTCAGCGTCCCGTTGTTCGCCTGGACGGAGAGCTCGCGCAGACGGTTCAGGATGCTCGAGACCTCGTTCAGCGACCCCTCGGCCGTCTGGGTGAGCGAGATGCCGTCGTTCGCGTTCCGGGAGGCCTGGCTGAGGCCCCGGATCTGCGAGCGCAGCCGCTCCGAGATGGCGAGCCCCGCCGCGTCGTCGGACGCCGTGGCGATCCGGAGACCGGACGAGAGCCGCTTGTAGTTCTTGGACAGGTTGTTGGTCACCTGCGCCAGGTTCTGACGCGCGTTCAGGGACGCGACGTTGTTGTTGATGACGAGTGCCATGTTTTCGGTCCACCTTTCCGTGACCGGCAGCCCGATGCTGCCTTTCCGAAAGCGGATCATGGGGCACGCGCCCTGTCCCGCTTCACGCCAGTAGTTCGGCGGGCGCGGCGGACGCTTGAGCCGGGGGGAGGCGATTTTTCGGACGGAGGGGGATCCGGCCGGGCGGACGCGGATTCCCTCCGGTTCGTCTCAAGCGCCGCTCTCGAAGGGGCCGATCAGACGAGGGATCGGACCCTCGCGACCCCCTCGGGAGCCGCCGTTGGACATCCTCTCACTCGTCGGCCTCGGCCTCGGTCTCTTCGCCGTCTTCGGCGGGGCGATCATGGAGGGGATCCACCTCTCATCGATCCTGATCCCGACGGCGGCGATCATCGTCTTCGGCGGCACGATCGGAGCGATCCTGCTCCAGTCGAGCTCCGAGGAGATGAAGAACTGGAAGAAGCTGATCCCGCTCGCGTTCAAGGCGCCGCAGATCGACGGGGCCGGGATCGTCGGCGAGATCCTCGAGCTGTCGAAGATCGCCCGCCGCGACGGGATGCTCGCGCTCGACGAGAAGGTGAAGGACCTCGAGAACCCGTTCCTCGCCAAGGGGATCGCCCTCCTGATCGACGGCGTCGCCGCGAACGAGATCCGGGGGCGCCTGGAGATGGCGATCGGGAAGAGCGAGGAGAAGTATCAGGACGCCGCCCGGGTCTGGGAGGCCGGCGGCGGCTTCGCCCCGACGGTCGGGATCCTCGGCGCCGTGCTCGGGTTGATCCACGTCATGGGCTCGCTCGACGATCCGTCGAAGCTCGGTCCCGGCATCGCGGTCGCGTTCGTCGCGACGGTCTACGGGGTCGGCGCCGCCAACCTCATCTGTCTCCCGATCGCGGGGAAGATGAAGGCCCGGATGCGCGCCGAGGCGGCCGCCGCCGAGCTGGTGCTCGAGGGCGTGGTGGCGATGGCGGAGGGGCAGCCGACGTCCGCGATCGAGCAGGCGCTGCAGATGATGCTCGGCGAGGAGGCGGAGGAGGCGGCCGGCGGCGAGGAGAAGGCCGAGGCGGCCTGATCCGGCGTCATGGGGAAGAAGAAGAAGCACGAGGAGCACGTCAATCACGAGCGCTGGCTCGTGTCGTACGCCGACTTCATCACGCTCCTCTTCGCGTTCTTCGTGATCATGTACGCGATGTCCGAGGTCGACAAGAACAAGCTGAAGAAGTTCAGCCAGTCGGTCCAGTTCGCGTTCGCGCACGTCGGGACCGGCGGCACGATGACGCAGGGGAAGAACCCGGCGACGCTGAAGCCGCAGATCATCGGCAAGGCGTGGCCGCAGGGGCGGCGCGACTCCGACCCCGGCCCGTTCGAGGCGCTGCGCGGCGTGGTGCAGTTCCTCGAGAAGTCGATCATGACGTACTTCCTGCGGAACGAGAACGTCGGCATCGAGGCGCTCGAGGACGGCCGCGGGATCATCATCCGCCTCCCCGCCGAACGTCTCTTCGCGCCGCGCAGCGCCGAGCTCCGCCCCGACCGCATGGGGTTCCTGGAGGACTTCGGGAGCGTCGTCGCCACCTACAGCGTCCGCTTCCGGCTGCGCAGCGACGTCCGGGTCCCGTTCGGAGGGGACCTCGCCGAGGCGCACGAGCTCTGCGCGCGCCGAACGAGCTCCCTCGTCCGCGCGATCCAGGGGATCGCCAAGCGCTCCCGCCGCCCGATCAAGACCGAGATCGAGGTGTTCGAGTTGAGCGAGTTCCAGACCCTCCCCGAGGACGTGGTGCGGACGGTGTTCGAGTTCCGGGTGACGCCGTAGGCGGACGCCCCGCGCGCCCACCCCAGGGCGTCTCACCGAGTGGCGTCAGACCCCACGACTCGCAAGCGGTGGCGTCTGACCCCACCCCACGCAGTCGATCCACGACGACCTCGTTTCATAGGACCACGTCGGGCGGTTGGAGGGGCTTTGGGTCCCGGTCCGCGGATTCGGGGCCGTTCGAGGCCGACGCGGACCGGAGATCGGGTGGGGCGAGGTCCGGGCCGCGCTCGGGACCGATCCAGCGTTACCCGCGGCCGAGGAGTGAGTTGCGGCGGAGGCGGTGCACGTGAGTGGGGTGGGGTCAGACGCCACCGCTTGCAAGTCGTGGGGTCTGACGCCGTTCGGAGGGGAGCCGATCGACGGTTCGATGGGGGAGGATCAGCGGACGCCGAGGCGGTCGAGGGTCCGGCGGATGCGGGCGGCGATCGGGAGGGCGCTCGGAGGAGGGGGCTTCCCTTCGGCGAGGGCGGCGAGCATGACGGCGCCGACGCGGGCTTCCGGGTCGTCTTGCCCCTCGAGGAACGACTGGAACGCTCCCTCGAGGTCCCCCTTGCCGAGGCGGATCTCGCCGAGGCGGGCGGCGAAGACGGCGGGGGCGGCGCCGCGCTCCTTGGCGCGGAGGAGCTCGTGCTCCGCCTCGTCGGTCCGGCCCTGGTGGGCGAGGGCGAGGGCGAGGCGGGCGCGGACGGAGTGGGCGTCCTCGTCGGCGGCGAGGGCCGCGCGGTAGCGTTCGATCGCCTCGGTCAGCTCGCCGGCGTCGAGGTGGAGGCGGGCGCGGGCGACGTGGGCGTCGGTGAGCGTCGGGTCCCTCTCGATCGCGTGGTCGAGGCAGCGGGCGGCGGCGGCGCGGCGACCGAGGTGCGCGAGGGAGAGCCCCATGCCGAGGAACGCCCGCGGGCCGGTGATGCCGGGTTCGGGTGGGATCGGGAGGACGGCGCCGTCGAACGTCCGGAGGCGGGCCCAGTCGCGGAACGCGTCCTCGTGGCGGCCGGCGTGGCCGAGGAGGTAGGCGCGCACGTAGAGGAGGTTCGGAGCGACGCCGAACCGCGCCATCCCCTGCTCGACCAGATCGAGCGCCTCCGCGGATCGGCCGGCCTGCTCGGTCAGGACGGCGAGCAGCCCGAACACCTCGTTCGCGAACGCGAGGTCCCTCGTCTCCTCGGCGGGCGCGCTCAGGACCAGCTCGGCGGCCCGGCCGAGGGCGCGACGGGCGTCGTCGTGCCGGTCGTCGAACCGCCGGAGGAAGTCGCCGAACTTGTACCAGGAGTACGCGTGGTCGGGGTACGCCTCGACCTGGCGGCGGAAGAGCCGCTCGTTCCGCGCGTCCTTCTCCCGGGACCGGTAACGCGTCGGCTCGTAGCCGTCGTGGTGCACGATCGCGTCGTCGAGCGGACCGAGGAGCAGGCCGCGCGCCCGACAGTACGGGACGAGCGCGGGGAGGATCTGCTCGTGGATGAAGTAGCGGAACCGGACCTCGGGCGCGTTCCGGAACAGCCGGGCCATGCCGCACGCGTGCACCCGGCCGCCGCCGAGGTGGTTCCGGAAGTTCAGGTAGTACCCGCCGAACCTCTCGTCCTCGACCGCGGCGCGGATCGCGGCGCCCGCTCGCTCGTCGAGGACCTCGTCCGCGTCGAGCACCAGGATCCAAGGGTGCGTGGCGGCGTCGAGGCCGACGTTCCGGACCTCCGAGAAGTCGTCGGCGAACGGTCGGGACAGGACGGTGGCGCCGTGGCTGCGCGCGATCTCCGGCGTCGCGTCGGTCGAGCCCGTGTCGACGACGATCACCTCGTCGACCGCGCCCTCCACCGAACCGAGGAGGCGCGGGAGCAGCTCGGCTTCGTCCCGAGCGATCACGCAGAGGGAGATCTCGTTCACCCTCCCTGGATCGGACGGGGAACCGGTCGTTCTTGCGGGAATTCCGGCGGCCGACCTCGAGGGAAAGTCCTTCTTTCCCGAGGGTCATCTTTTCCGACCGGGGCTCAAGTCGATCGCGGGAGCGAGACGAACAGGAGATGACGCTCCCGCCACGGGCCGTCCGGAATGGGCCGGCCGACCCGCGACGGGGCGCACGGAATCCGATGAGCGACGACGTCTCGCCGGCGGCCCAGCCGCCGTTCGACGCGGTCCCGACGCCGCCCGAAGAGCCCGAGCCCGCGCCGGAGGCCGCGCCGAAGCGCCGCCGCCGCCGGCCGGCGGTCTGGCTCGCGGCGGCGCTCGTGGGTCTCCTCGTCGTGGGTCAGAGCGTCGCGTTCGTCGTGTTGTTCGGCGCGAAGCTCGACCGCTTGAGCACGCCGGACGAGAAAGCCCCGAACTCCGCGCGCACGACCACCACGGCGCCCGCGCCGGCCGTCCCCGCCGACGGCCACGCGAAGAAGCCGGCCGCCCGGTCGGGACGGAACCCCGCCGCGGCGCGACTGCCGGTCCACGCGCGGCACGCCCTCGACTTCGGCCGCGAGTCCCTGCGCGACGGCGACCTCCAGTCGGCGCGCGTGATCGCGGCGTCGTTCCTCCTCTCGTTGGACGGCCGCGCCGACGCGGACCGGGACCGCGAGTCGGAGGCGCTGGCGCTGCTCGGTCAGGTCCTCGCCCGCGAGTACCGCGAGGACGAGGGGGAGCGCGCCCGATGACCCGCCGCCCGTCGACCCCGCGCCGGACCCTCGTCGGCCTCGTCGCCCTCGTCGCCCTCGCGTGCGCCGGGCCGGCGTCGGCGGGCGAGGACGCCGGGGAGCCGCCGAGGGGCGACGCCAGGGTCGAGTCGCACCAGGTCGAGGGGGGCGGCGTCCGCGTCAGCGTGACCGGCCGCAACCTCACCGCGACCCAGTACCTCGCCAAGCTCGCCGACCTGCCGAACGTCCAGATCGTCGTCGACGGGCCGGCGGAGGTGCCGCTGAAGACGACCGTCCTGACCGTCGACCTCCGCGATCGCGAGGTCGACTACGTCGTCGAGCTCCTCGGCGCCGCGGCCGGCGTCGACGTCGTCCCGCAGGGATCGCTCGACACGTTCCGGCTCGAGGGGCCGACGCTCTCGCTCGCCGGCACGCGGCGCGACCCGCTCCGGCGCGCCGCGGTCCGGTTCTTCGAGATGGCGCTCGTCCGCCAGCGCGACGCCGAGGTCGCGTCGTCGGCGCTGCGAGGGCTCGCCGACCTCCACCGGTCGGCGGGGGAGTTCACCGAGGCGTACACCGTCTACGAGACGCTGCTCAGCCGGTACCCCGACAGCATCCACTCGAGCGACGCCGAGCTGCACCTCGCCGACTGCCTGGCCGAGGTCGGCGACGCGTACCGGGCGAACCGGGTGCTCCGCGCGTTCCTCGACCGGTGCGACGACGAGGAGACCCGCGAGCGGGCGTTGGCGCGCCTCCTCGAACTCCTCCTCGACGCGAACCGCTTCACCGACATCGAGGACCTCCGCTCGCTGCTGCTCGAGACGCCGACGCTCGCCGAGCGGACCGTCCACATGGCGGCGGACGCGGCGACCGGGATGATCGAGGTCGGGCGCCCGGAGGCCGCGGTCCTCTTCCTCGAGGAGCTGTTCACCGCCGCGCCGACCGAGCGCGCGGCCCTCGGGCCGCCGCTCGCCCTCGCGCTGATCCTCCTCGACGACGAGGAGAAGGCCGAGCAGGTCCTGGCGATCTCCGCGGCGCACATCCGCTCGATCGTCGAGAGCTCGACCGCCTGCATGGCGTTCGCCGAGCTCGCCCGGCGCGAGGGGCGGAACGTCGAGTCGTTCGTGTTCGCCGTCGTGGCGTTGCGCGACGAGGAGGCGGGGCGGTCGGTCCTGTTGCGCGCGAACGTCCTCCTCGCCGAGCTGTACCACGACCTCGGGCTGATCGGTCGGGCGCGCGCCCACGGACAGGAGGCGGCCGCCGTCAGCCCCACCGCCGACGCCGGCGAGTTCGCGCTCGAGGCGGCGCAGCTCGCGCTCGACGAGGGGCAGCCCGAGCTGGCGCGGCTCCTGTTCCAGGAGGCGCTGAAGCACCGCGGCGCGGAGTTCGACGCGGAGTACGGCGTCGCGCGCTCGCTCCTCGAGGTCGGCGACGCGGATCGCGCCCGGCGGATCCTCGGGCGGATGGCGGCGAACGAGTCGCTCCCGGTCGAGCTGCGCGAGCGGGCGGCGCTCCTCGAGATCGAATGCCTGGAGGAGCTCGGGCGGTTCGACGAGGCGCTCGACGTGCTGGCGTCGCTCTCGCCGGACGAGGAGGAGGAGGGATCGTGACGACGACGTCGAACCTCGCCGCGCTCCTGTTTTCGCTCGCGGCCGCGCCGCAGGAGGCGCCGCCGCCGCCGACGCCGGGTCCGGTGGTCGGCTCGCTCCCGAGCGACCCGGCGCCGGCGGCCCCGCCGGCCGCGGGCGGCGAGGACGCCCCGGCGAAGGAGGAGGCGGCGACGCCGCCGGCGAACCTCCCGCCCGCGCCGGCCGGCGAGGCCGCTCGCCGGACGCC
>JAUIEL010000402.1 GCA_030428825.1 bacterium | reverse complement strand
CTTCTCCGGATTCCCGAACAGCGGGGCCCCGACGAGGACGTCGAGCACGCCGTCCCCCGTCACGTCCGCGATGTCGCCGTACTGGCCGAAGTGGACGCCGTTCGTGATCCCCGGGTGCTGCAGCTCGACGTACGTGTCGAATTCCGGTCCCCAGAGCACGAACGCCCGGCCGTGAAAGAAGCCGAACTCGCCGGATCCGATGGCGCCCGCGAACAGGTCGGCGAATCCGTCGCCGTTCAGATCGGCGGCCTCCCACACTCCCGATCCGAACTGGTCTCCCGTCACGAACCCTTGACCCTCCTCGACCAACGTGGGAATGGTGAAGAACTTGCCGTTCTCGAAGGACGGACCTCGGAAGACCCATCCCGCACCTTTTCCGTTGCCATGAAACGAGTCGCTCACGAACAAGTCCTGGGCACCGTCCCCATCGGCATCCGCGAAGCAGACGCGTCGCCCAAAGTCGACCCAATCGAGCGGAGGCGGGTGGAGGATCGCGGTCTCCTCGTAGCTCACTTCCCCGAAACCGAGCACGGCCAGGACCAGACTGCTGGTGATCATCATCTCCTCCTCACCGGACCCGAACACTCGGCGCGACCATTCCTGCGCACGGGTTTCCGGCACACGTCTGGATCGGCTGCTGACCCGTCGCGATGTTCCACGGACGGTTCGCGTTCGCGCCCGTCCCCACGGTCGCCACCGTCCGCCGGAACTGCGGCTTGTCCCCCCAGGTACAGGGGTTCGAGGTCCCGCACGGGTTCCCCGTATTCGTCTGGACGTTCACCCCGGCGTTGTCTTGGAAGACGTACGGCGTCACCATCCCGGAGGGGTACGGCGCGACCAGGAAGTCGTACAGGCCGTTCGGGTCGCATCCCTGATTGAATCCATAGGTCAGGCCGTACGTCGCGTCGTAGGTGAACGTGTTCCCGACCGCGTCGACCTGGGTCTGGCTGGTCGAGAAGATCCCGACGTACGAGATGTTGTAGATCTGGTACGCCCCGCCGGTGTCCCACGGCGACTGCGTGTCCATCAGGAACGTGTTGTTCCCGCGGGCCGCTCCCGCCGGCCCGGTCCCGAAGTCGATCACATCGAACGCGGCCGCCGCCCAGACCCCGACCTGGCAGCGGTCGAAGAAGTTCTCCCGGAGCGTCACCGTGCTCCCCGCCGGGTTGTTCGCGGCGCCACGGAGTCCGACTCCGGCCGAGAACTTCTCACCTGCCGTGTTCGATCCCACCCCTCCGATAGCCGGGTCTTGCGCCTCGCACTTCTCGAACGTGCAACCGGTCACCGTCACGACGCCGTCGGACATCTCCATGCCGTTCTCGACCGACTTGAACGTGCAGTCGGTCACGTTCACCACCGCGTCGTCCAGGCCGTTGAGCGGATCGTTCGCGCTCTCGATCCCGTCGTGATCGCCCTCGAAGAAACAACCGGTGACGTTCAGCGTCATCGACCGGTAGTTGTTCGTCAGGATCCCCTGGTGCCCTCGGTCGGTGGCGTCGCTCGAGTTGACCGCAACCGGACCGTGCTGGCCGAACGAGCAATCGACGATGTCGACGACACGGGTCGGGGTCTGGAGGCTCGGGTTCGTGTCTCGGACGTACACGCCGACGTAGTTGTCGTCGAAGACGCAATCCTCGATTCGCGCCGTCCCCGTCGCCGTGGGATGACTCAAATCGAGGACGTGGAGCCCGACGACGCGGGCGTGGATCGGCGTGGTCGGAACGGACGGCACGTCTGTCTTGTCGTACTCCCCGTTCTCGAACGTCAGGCCCTGGACGATCCAGCCGTGCTGAATCAGCAGACAGGGTGCGAGATCGGAGGTCGCGAAAGCGCCGCCGAACGGTGCGTTGACGTAGTTGCCAGGAAGACCGCTCTCGTAGTACCCATTGATCACGGGCTGGCCCCGCCCCTTCAAGGTGATGTCGGTCAACGTGCCGTTGGCGCGGATCGGGAACGCCTCGGGATTGACCCACGTCGCGCTCGGGTCGAACCGATAGGGGCCCCCGGCGATCTCGATGGTGTCGCCGCTCGCGACCGAGGCCTGATTCAGCGCGTGCGTGATCGTCTTGAACGCCGTCGCCCAGCTCATGCCGCTGTTGGTGTTCCGGCCGTTGACGGAATGCACGTACCACGTCGCGCCGTCAGCCGCCTGGGCCGACGCCATTAGAATCAGGGAGGCGGGTAGGTAGGTAGGTAGGCGCAAGTCTCGTTCCCCTTTCTCGATGATGACGTCGCCTCCAGCATGACACGGATCCCGTCCGGCCGCAACGGACCTCGAACGGCGGGTCGATCGGCGCGACCGACGAGCGATGAAGCGGCGGCCGGCGGAGGAGTCGCCCTCTACGGCGTCCGCCGCAGATGCACCAGCCGGTGGTTCGAGTGGTCCGACACCACCACCTCGTCCGGGCCGAGGAGGGTCGCCCAGCGCGGCTGGGAAAGCTGCGGCAGGGGGGAGCCGGGGACCTCGTCGAGCACCCAGCGGAGCCGGCCGTCGGGCGTGCCGGCGAGGACGCGGTTGTTGAACGAGGCGACGACCGCGAGGAGGCCGTCGGGGGTGACCGCGGCGTGCTTCGGCCGGTTCAGGCGATAGAGGTGGTCGCCGTCCCGGAACACCGACAGCTCGCGCACGATCGTCCCGTCGCGGCCGACCCAGACCAGGCGATGCGCGTTCGTGTCGCTGATGACGACCTCGCCGCCGTCGAGCGCCTGCGCGCTGTGCGGGTCGGCGAGCGCGTGCCCCTCCCGCTCCCCCGCGACCCAATGGACCGCCCCGTCCCAATCGAGCTCGAGGACGAGGTCGAGCGACGCGTCGGCGACGAGGACGTGGCCGTTCGGGAGGAGCTGGACGTCGTGCGGATCCTTCAGCTTCCGCTCGCCGCCGGCGAGCCTCGCGACGCCGACCTCGCGGACGACCGCGCCGTCCGGGCCGGTCTCGACGACGCGTGAGCGCCGGCCGTCGGCGATCAGGAGGCCGCCGCCGTCGAGGACGCGAGCGCACCGCGGCCAGAAGAGCCCCGCGCTCTCCGCCGTCGCGAGGTCCTCGATCGCGCCGGCGGCGGTGACCGAGACGACCCGGTTGAACGCGGTGTCGGCGAGGACGTACGCGCCGTCCCCGGTCCCCTCGACCGACCGCGGGAACGAGAACGGGCGGCGCCGCGCGAGCGGCCGCCCGAACTGCCGCACGACGTTCAGGTCGGCGTCGAGCTCGATCACCCGCCGGTTCCCCGCGTCGGAGACGAGCCACGTCCCGTCGCGCGTGAGGTCGATCGACGTCGGCGAGTTGACGTCCGGGATCGCCAGCTCCTCGTGCGCGCCGTCCGCGTCCGGCGCGATCGCGAGCACCCGGTGGTTCCGCGTGTCCGCGACGACGCGGCGCCCGTCGGCGAGCCGCCGCGCGCCCATCGGGTTCGACAGACGGTTCGTCCCGCCGGCCGGGTTCCGACGTTCGCCGTACTGCCAGGCGAGCCGCCCGTCGCGGCCGTACTCCGCGGCGACGTGGCAGAACTCGTCGGTCACCAGCACGCCGCCCCCCTCGATCTGCTGCACGTTCGTCGGGCAGCCGATCGGCTTCTCCGGGTCCTGCGGCAGCATCCAGAGGAGGTGCCCCTCCTCGTCGAGCTCGGCGATCTCCGCGTGGTAGACGTGGTCGATGAACGACACGAGGAGCGTCCCCCGCGCCGTCCGGGTGACCACGCGCGCCATGTGCGGCGAGACGAGCGAGAGGTCGATCCGACGCCGCTCCGACCCGTCCGCGTCGAGGATCAGGAGGTCCCACGTCGTGCGCCGCAGGAGCGCCGTCCGTCCGCCGTCGAGCGCGCAGCCGTACCCGTCGTGGATCCCCGCGGCGATCGAGTCCCACACCGCCCGCCCCGCCGCGTCGACCCTCACCGTCCGGCACTCGGTCAGGACGGTGAGGTTCTTGGAGAGCCCGGTCTCGTCGACGATCACGGTCGTCCCGTCGTCGGCCCGCTCGGCGAAGACCGGGTAGCGGAGTCCCAGCGTGTCCGCGGCGCTCGCGGCCGGATCGACGTAGTCGATCCCGATCTCCCTCAGCAACGACCACGTCATGCGCCGGCGGCTCCCTCGTTCGTCCCCGCGGCCTCCTCCTCGGCCCACCGGGCGCGGAAGCGTTCGAGCTCCGCCTCGTCGTAGAAGTGGGCGGCGAACTTCGACCCGTACATCGCGTCGAGGAACTCGCCGGGGAAGACCATCCGCTCCCGGAACTCGCGGTACTGGTCGGCGTACGCCTTCTTCCCGGCGACGTTGCTGCGGACCATCTCCAGCCCCTCGAGCCCGAGGAACTCCTCCAGCGCCGCCTTCTTGGTCGCGTCGGGGACCTCGCACTTCAGCACGAGCAGCCGGACGTTCCCGCGCTCGATCGCGACCCACCCCTTCTCCCTCGGGAACGGCGTCTCGAAGACGTCGATCCCCAGGTGCGCCTTCAGCTCGGCGTCGAGCCAGGTGAGCGGCCGCGAGTGCGGGTAGCGCGCGCGAAAGTCCTCGACCAGCTCGGCCGTCGAGAACTCGCCCGGGACGTAGCGCCGCCCCGTGTACTCGTGGAAGAGCTGGAAGTACATCGAGATGTTCGCGGCGACCGGGTCGCGCACCAACGTGACGACGTCGGCCCGGCGCCCGCCGCGGACGTACCGGTCGAACACCCGCCGGTTGTACGCCCACTCGCGGTACCGGACGTTCAGGCGCGTCCGCCACGACGCGTCCCGGTCCGCCCGCGCCGCCTGCGCGATCTCCTTCCGCAGGTCGTCCCGGTGCGCCTCGTCGACCGGCGCCGTCTCCGCGTCCCAGTCGCGCACGGGGAAGAACGAGTGGAAGTGGAGGACCGGCGTGACGCCGTGGAGGAGCAGCGAGTTGCGGACCGAGGACGAGCCGACCTTCCCCATCTGGTAGACGAGGACCGGCGGCCGGCGGTCGACGTAGACGCCGACGAACGCCGAGTAGCGCCGCAGCACGGCGAGCCGGAGGATCGTCTTCGCCGCCGCGAGGTCCGGCATCAATCCTCCCGCCGCTCCGCGATCGTCTGGTTCACGCCGGGGAGGATCGCCTCCGCCATCTTCTGGGCGCCGACCTCGAGCGGGTGGAGCTCGTCCATGAACAGCTCCTCTCCGCCTTCCTTGTTGAGATAGGGGGTCGGGTTGACGACGCGGACGCCGCGCCGCTCGCCGACCCGCATCATGGCGTCGTAGAAGGCGTGCTTCCAGAGCCGGTTTTGCCCTCCCGCCACCGGCTCCATGATCAGCACCAGCGACACGCCCCGCTCCTCGCACAGGTCCGCGTACCGCTCGAGCACCGCCTCGAACCGGGTCACCGCGTCGAGCTCCGGCGGCCGGCGGCGCGCGTCTCGTCGCTCCTCGAACTCCTTGATCGACTCCCAGAGCATCGACTGCCCGTACCGCATGACGATCCGATCGCGCAGCCGGTCGAACCACGTCGTGCGCGCCCCCTCGGCCGTGATCCGGTCGAGGTACGCCATCTCGTCGAACCGCGTCAACGCGTCGACGTCGGCGGAGTAGAGCGACAGCGTCAGGACGTCCGGCTCGTACTCCAGGATCACGTTCCGCACGAACCCGTACAGCCGCGCCGCGGTCGAGCTCGGGATCGCCGCCACGATCACCTCCGCGGGGACCTTCCTCTGCTGCAGGAGGAGCTGGAGGCGGTACGGATACGGGATCTTCAGCCAGTAGCCGTGCGTGCTCGCCGTCCCGGCGCACGCGACGCGGACCGTGCCGGGCGCGGGCTCCCTCGCGTGCCCGACGAGACGCAGTCGGTGGTCTCCGAGGTAGCCGTTCCACCGCCGCAGCGCGGGGTGCTGGAAGTGGATCAGGTCCGGCTCCAGCCGCTCCCCCGACCAGTCGACGACCGAGAGGAGGTTCTCCTGCTCGAACTCCGCCGGCCACGCCCGGCGCGTCGCGGCGCGGTACCCGAGCGCCGCCCCGATCGAGACCGCCAGCAGGAGGACCGCGTAGCGTCGGCCGTCGAGCCGCTCGCGGTGGATGCACGGGAGGAGGATCAGCAGGAGGGCCGAGAGCGCGACGTGCGCGACGAGCCGCACTCCGTCGACGACGCCGGTCGGCGCGGCGGTGGCGAGGAAGATCGCGTACGGCGCGACCCCGAACGCCGCGACCTCGAAGGTGCGGACCGGCGAGAGGCGCACGAGCCACGCCGCGAGGAGGGCGAAGCCGACCAGGAACGCGAGGAGCGCCGCCGCGCCGCGGACGACGTCGGGCGTCCGCGTGACCGGCGCCTCGTCGAGCGCCACGGGTCGGATCTCCACCCCCTCGACGACCGCCTTCCCCTTCACGGTCTGGATCACCACGCCGCCGGACGCGTACCGCCGCGTCTCCGCCCGCGCGACCACCGCGCCGTCGATCGCGGCCGTGAACTCCCGGCCGCGCGCCGCGATCTCGACCGTGACGGGACGGGACGCCGGGACGACGGGGGCCGCCTCGCCGAGCGGGACGAAGTCGATCTTCGACTCCTCGCGGAACCCGCTCGGGAACCGCTCGTCGGTCGAGAGGAAGAACGACACGCCGAACGCCCAGTCGACGTTCGAGGCGCGGAGCCTCACCTGGGCGATCGCCCCGGGCTCGAGCGTCGCGCGCAGCCGGACGTCGACGTTCCTCCACGCCCCC
>JAUIEL010000401.1 GCA_030428825.1 bacterium | reverse complement strand
TAGAGCGAGAACGACCGGTCGTCCCGCGGGTCCTCGCGCGCCGTCACCCGGACGTACGGCCGCTCGCCGTGGGTCCGCGTCTCCCACGTCAGGACGCCGGGCGCGGCCTGGTCGGAGAACGAGCGGAGCGCGGTCAGGAAGAGGGCCGCCTTCACGGAGTCGGCGACGTCGACCACCAGGGCGAACGGGAGGCGATCGAAGCGCTCCTCCAGGAAGTCGTCCGGTTCCTCCCGCAGGAGCGGGTCGTCGAACAGCGGGTCGTCGTCGACGAAGAACGCGACGTGGTCGCCGACCCACGCGAGCGGGTCGACGCCCGGCAGCATGCCCGACGCCATCGAGCGGAGCTCGCGGACCGGGTCCGAGCGCAGATCGATCGCCTGCACGAAGTGGAACAGGACGTCGTCGTGAGGGTCGCCGTCGCCCGGCTCGAGCGTCGCGCCGCGCGTCACCTCCAGCCACTCGCGGGCGTCCGCCGCCTCGATCATCGGCATGACCGTCACGTCGGTCGAGAGCGTCTCGTCGTCGACCCCGATCCGGACCGCGATCGGATCGAAGAACCCCTGCCAGTTCCGCTGGTACCCGTTCCGGAACCGTCGGTACGCCTCGGCCTCCGGCTCGGTGACGCGGTCGAGTTCGAGTTCGGCGATCGGCGTCACGAACTCGAGGGAGCCGTACGTCGCCGCGACCTCCGGAGCGAGCGCCGGCCCGACCGCCTCGCCGCCGGTCCGCGCGTCGATCGCCCGCGCCGCCTCGTGGGCGAGGAGCGCCTGCGCGCGGATCCGACGCGACGCCCCGATCCGCCACCGGGCCGAGCACCAGCGCCGGATCGTCGGGTCGGAGAGGAAGAAGAACGCCGTCTCCGCCGCGTCGCCGCGCGCGTACCGGTCCCGGAAGAAGGTGAACTCCGGGAGCGCCCCGAGCGCCTCCGTCTCGCCCCGCCGGACCGCGGCGTACCGCTCGAGCTGGACCGGGGAGTTCGTCACGAGCACGACGTCCCCGTCCCGGAGCACGTACGACGAGATCGAGCGGTCGGTGGTCACGATCGCCGACCACGGCAGGCCGTCGACCGATCCGGACTTCGCCGCGGCGTCGGGGCGGGCGTCCGCGATCGCCGTCCGCCGCGCGGCGAGGAACGCGACGAGCGGGTCCGGCTCCGCGCACTCCAGCAGCACGGCCACGTCCGAGCCGGTCCGGAGGTACGGGTCCGAGCCGGTCACCGCCACGCTCCGCACCACGAGCGGCCCGAACGTCCGCGCGAACGCGTCGAGTTCGAGTCCGAGCTGGGTCTCGTACCGGCTCCGCGTCGCCGCGTCGACGGCCTGCTCCTCCAGCAGGCGGACGATCGGCGTCCCGAGCCGCGCCGCCTCGTCGACCAGCGTGACGAGCGCGGGGAAGCTCGGGAAGAAGAGCGCGTGCTGGTCGGCGGGGATGCGCACGGCGAGCGGGTCGATCGACGGCTCCTTCCCCTCCACGAGCGGGGTCCAGTCGATCTCCTCGATCGTGATGCCGGGGAGCGAGTCGACGTCGACGGTCGTCGCCCCGGGGCCGGTGACGAGGAGGTCGCGGTCGAGCTGGAGGTTCTCCGCCATCGCGCGGGCGCCGGTGAAGAGGCCGTACGTCCGCTCCAGCTCGCTGTCGCGGGCCGGACGTCGGGCCGCGGCCGGGACCTCGATCGCGGCGCCGAGCTCGCGGAGCGCCCGATCGAGCTCGAGCGCCTCGTCGTCGGCGCCCGCCTTCCCCGAGGGAAGGCCGCGAAGGGCGTTCGCCCGGTACCGGAACCAGGCCGCGCCGGGGGCGCCCGACGACGCGAGGTGCTCGAAGTGGTTCGCGGCGACGTCGCGGTACGTCACGTCCGCGTCCGCGGCGTCGCGGGCGGCGGCGGGGAGTCGGAACCTCACCTCTTCCATGCCGGAGAAGTCGTCGCGAGCGAGGAAGATCCGGCCGCCGGTCGCGCCGCCGTCGGGGATCCGGGCGACGAGGAGCATCTCCCGGCCGTCCGACCCCCGCGTCTCGCCCGGGAAGCCGACGAACGCCTCGCCGGCACCGTCGAGGACCACCCGGGGGATCATCAGCGAATTCCGGCTTCGGAAGCCGGTCCACCACGCGCGGTGCGACCGGGAGGGGAAGTCCCCTTCGAGCGCGAGCGTCTCCAGCGGAGCGGCGACGTACCGATCCCCGCCGAGGCTGGCGGGGACGAGGAGGCCGAGCGCGAGCGCGGCGGCGGGGAGGGAGCGGCGGAAGAGGTTCATGATCGGTTCCCATCGGAGGATGGAGGGGAGGAGCTGGAACAGGACGCCGGTCACGAGACCGGCGGCGTGGGCGATCGGGACGGGGGCGAAGCCGACCCCGTTCTCGGCGAACAGCGGTTCGCCGCGGGCCGCTTCCGAGACGACCTTCAGCGCGGCGAGAGCGAGGGCGAGCCCGCCGAGGGCCCGCCGCGACGGGGTCCGGAGGAGCTGGACGGCGAGCGCGCCGAACAGGGCGGTCGCGACGCCGGAGAGCCCGCGGTAAACCGCGAGGTCGGGGCGGAACGCGAGGACGGCCGCGGAGACCGCGACCGCCGCGACCAGGAGGAGCCCGGCGAACCGCGCCCGCCCCCGCCGCTCGAGCGCGGGCCCGAGCACCAGCAGCGCGGCGAGGTCCCACGCCGCGTGCCCCGCGGACGTGTGGACCAGGTGGCCGCTCAGGAGGCGCCACGCCTCCCCGGCGGCGATCGCGGACCGGTCGAGCTCGAGGAGCGCGACCGTCCCCGGCGCCGCCAGGAGGAGGAGCGTCGCCGCGGCGACGATCGAGGTGACGATCACGACGCCCGCCCCCGCGCGGTGAACGCCGCCAGCGCCAGGAGGAGCGCGCCGAGCACCGCGATCGGGTCGAGCGCCCCGGCCCCCGAGCCGCGCCGCGACGGCGCCGGCCGCTGGAACATCGGTCGGTTCTCGTCGACGCGCCGGTTCGCCGGCGGGGCCGTCCGGCGGACCGCCTGTCGGTGGCGCTCCTCCGTGACCCGCTCGAGGTTCCGTCGCTCGATCCCGCGCCGCTCGAACGCCTCGTCCTTCAGGACGAGCATCGACGTCTCGTCGGTGACGAGCTGGTACGCGACGCCGAGGTCGGCGATCGCCTCGCGCGCCTCGTCCTCGTCGAGGAGACCCGCGTCCGCCCGCCGCTCGAGCCGCTCGATCCGGTCGAGCGCCCAGAGCCGTTCGATCTCCGGCGCGTCGACGGCGACCTCCGGGAAGTCGAACGACGTGACGTACCGCTTGTCCTCGCCGGTCAGCGTCGCGTCGAGCGTGACCGTCGCCGTCCCGCCGCGCGCGTACCGTCCGAAGATCACGAGCTGCTCCCCCCGGTAGACCTTCCCGAGGAGCTCGGCCGACACGTCGTCGACCTCGACGCCGCGGATCTTCAGCTCGGCGTCGTGGAGGCACTCGTGCGTCACCTTCGACTTCGCGAGCACGAGCTGACCGACGATGTCGTCCGCGTTCGACACGCCGGCGGAGAACCCGCCCGACGCCTCGCAGATCGCGCGCATCAGCGGCCAGTTCCCCGAGTTCCCGAGCAGGAAGCCGAAGACCCGGACGTCGTGGGCCTTCATGAGCCGCTGGAACCCGGTCGCCGACATCGGTCCGACGTTCGCCACGGCGTCGGTCACCAGGACCACGCTGGTCGCCCGGTCCTCGTCGACGTCGTCGAGCGCGAGCGCGAGCCCCGCGTGGAGGTTCGTGCCGCGGCCCGCCGAGAGGGCGTGGAGCATCCGGATCGCCGCCTCGACCGTCTCGGGCGTCGCCGGCAGGAAGCCGTTCGTCAGGTCGCGCGCGCCGTCGTTGAACACGACGATCCGGAACCGGTCGCCTCCCTTCATCTCGCCGAGGACCTGCGCGACGCCGCGCGCGAGCGTCTTCAGCTTCGAGGACATGCTCCCCGACACGTCGAGGACGAACGTGGTGTCGGACCCCCCGGTCAGCGGCTTCAGGTCGACGCCGGGCGTCACCACGAGCATGAACGAGCCGGGCTTCGACGGATCGGCCCGGTACGGGACGAGTTCGATCCGGCCCGGCAGCTCGTCCTTCAACGCGTAATACAGGACGAAGTCGCGGTCGAGCGCCGCGCCCTGCCGCTCGAGGTGGACGCGGGCGCGTCCGTCGTCGCCGTCGACGCCGGTCTCGATCGCCGCGTCCGGCGCGCCCGGCACGCGGACCGCCTCGAGCGGCCACGCCGACTCGACGCGGACGTCGATCGAGAAGAGTCCGTCGACCGCGTCGTGCATGGTCCAGAATGCGAGCGCCGCCTCGTCGGTGCCGCCCTCCTCGAGCGGATAGAGATAGCGCGCGACGCCCGTGTCGACCTCGAGCGCCTGGTAGTAGACGAACCGGATCTCGACGTCCCCCTGCGCCGGCACCGGCGACACGAAGAACTCGAACGTCTCGTAGCCGTCCTTCTCGGCGAGCGCGGCGTCGTTCCCCTGGTCGCGCTCCTCCTCGTAGATCGCGCGGGCCCGATCCCGCGCGACGACCTCCCCTTCGAGGACCGTCTCGCCGGCGAGGACGACGACCTCCGAGAGGGCGGCGCTCTTCGGGAGCGGGAACGCGTAGTGCGCCTCGAGCGCGTGCGGGTTCGGGTTGTGGAACGTCTGGATCACCTCGGTCCGCGCGAAGCCGTCCCGCAGGACGACGTCGACGTGGTGGGACGCGATCCGGACGGCGAGGTCGGCGCTGCCGGTCGGCGTCAGCGTCCCCGCGGCGTCGGCGGACGGAGCGAGGAACAGCGCGAGCGGGATCAGCGGGGCGGTGAAGAGGGATCGGAATCGGCGGATCATCGAGGTCGGCTCCCGGTCGTCGGTGGGGCCGCGCGGCGGCGCGGCGGGCCCGAACCGAAGAGCGGATCGCGTGCCGTTCCCCCGGGGCGATGGAAGAGTCTTCACGCACGTGACTTGCGCGTTCTCCCGGGCCCGCGCCCGGCCCAGGATCGATCATCAGGTGATGATCCATGGGCAGCCGATGTACAGTTCGATCGCGGGGACGAACCGCCCCGATCCCCCGACCGGAGGCTCCGGCATGTCCCTCTTCCGTCCCGAGGAGCGCGAGTTCGCCGAGGTCGTCTCGCGGCTCGTCTACTGCAACCCGTTCCTGCCGGAGCGGGTCGAGCTCGAGCGGCGCGCGCTCGGCGAGGAGTTCGTCGGGTTCGAGCGGGTGCTGAACATGCGCGCCGGCGACGACCTCCTGGCGGAGAACGTCCAGCGGCTGATCGAGCGGGCGGGGGTGCTGGTCGAGGGGGCGCGCGCGCGGCTCGTCGAGGGCGACGCGGCGAACGACGCCGACCGCGCGCTCTACGAGGACCTGGCGCTCTTCTACCTCTACCACCACTACCACCTGCAGTTCCGGGCCTGGATCCAGCAGGCGCTCGAGGGGGGCGGCAAACGGCGGGTCGGCTTCTACGCCGACTTCGAGAAGGACGCTCGCCACCTCCTCCACCCGCCCGGGGTCCGCCTCCTCCACGACGATCCGCCGGAGCATCTCTTCGCGTTCTTCTTCCAGCTCAACCGCGCGTTCGTGAACGTCTACCTCTCGATCGTCGGCGCCTCGATGGCGGCGGCGCGGTTGCGCGGATCGATCTGGCAGTCGATCTTCACCCACGACCTCGGCCGCTACCGGCGCGCGCTGTACGACCGGATGGGGGACGTGTCGACCCTGATCACCGGGCCGTCCGGGACCGGCAAGGAGCTCGTCGCCCGCGCCGTCGCGCTGTCGCGCTACATCCCGTTCGACGTGCAGGCGCGGCAGTTCGGGGACGACTTCGCGACCTCGCTCCACGCCCTGAACCTCTCCGCGCTCTCGCCGACCCTCATCGAGTCGGAGCTGTTCGGCCACCGCCGCGGCGCGTTCACCGGCGCGCTGGAGGACCGGAAGGGGTGGTTCGAGATCTGCCGCCCGCTCGGGACCGTCTTCCTCGACGAGATCGGCGAGCTCGACGCGTCGATCCAGGTGAAGCTCCTGCGCGTCCTCCAGACCCGCACCTTCCAGCGGCTCGGCGACACCGAATCGATGAAGTTCTCCGGCAAGGTCCTCGCCGCCACCAACCGCGACCTGACCGCCGCGATGCGCGACGGCGCCTTCCGCGAGGACTTCTACTACCGCCTGAACGCCGACATGATCGTCACCCCCTCCCTCCGCGACCAGCTCGGCGGCGACGTGAAGGAGCTGCGCCACCTCGTCCGCTTCATCGCCGCCCGCATGGCCGGCGAGGCGGAGGCCGACACCCTGACCACCGAGGTCGTCGACTGGGTCGGCCGCACCCTCGGCCTCGACTACGCCTGGCCCGGCAACTTCCGCGAACTCGAGCAGTGCGTCCGGAACGTCCTGATCCGGAAGGAGTACCGCCCGCGCCCGAGGGAGGCGTCGGACGCGAAGGAGACGGTCAGGGACGCGATGGAGACGGGTCGGCTGACCGCGGACGAGCTGCTGAACGCGTACTGCCGGTTGGTCTACGAGCAGACCGGGAGCTACTCGGAGGCGGCGAGGCGGTTGGGGTTGGATCGGCGGACGGTGAAGGCGCGGGTGACCGAGTAGCTGCGCTGGGCTTTGGTCGCTGCGCGAGGCGGTCGACACCGCTGCGCGGGGCAAGGTCGACTGCGCGTGGTGCGTCGGGCCGCTGCGCGGGGCGTGCCG
>JAUIEL010000950.1 GCA_030428825.1 bacterium | reverse complement strand
CGGGTTCACGCAGTTCCGGGCACGTCACGTTCGCCCGGACCTGGCGACGCTGCCCACGGTCGAAAAGGAGCTGGGGTCGAGCTACCGGTCTGCAAATCCCGACGGGGTGCGCCGTTTTCTCGAGATGGAGCGCGGCAGCTACAAGCCCGACGGCGCGCGCCAGGCCCTTCGCCGCCCCACCACCCTGTCGCGCCTGGAGGGCATGCAGGTCCCGACGCTGGTCATCGCCGGGGACGAGGACGCCTACGCTCCGCCGCCGGTGATGCAGCTGTTCGCGGATCGCATCGCCGGCGCGGAGTTCGAGGGTGGGGCCGAGGCCGATCCGATCCCCCGCGGCCGCGGCGAGGCGGACCTCGCCGGCCGGCAGGCCGTCGACGACGAACGTCCCGTCGTCCCCGACCACGGCGGCCGAACTCCAGTCCGGCGCGAAGCCGAGGCGGACGAGGAGGGTGCCGGCGATCGGGAGTCTCGTCGCCTCGTCCCGCACGACGCCGCGCACGACCGCCGCGCGTCCGAGGCGGACGACGACGCCGGCGGAGCCGGCTTCGACGACCCGACGCGCCGGCGAGAGAGGAGAGCCGTACGGCGGGTCGACGCTCAGCGTCACGGTCCCCGGCCAGAGCGGCCCGAGCCGGAACGTCCCGCCGTCCTCCGCGCGAGCGCTCGTGGTCGACTCGATCCCCTCGGTCGACGCCGAGAGTCGAAATTCCTCGACCGGCGCGCCGTTCGGGCCGACGACCCTCCCGTCCACGAACAGGTCGGGCACCGGGACCGTCACGTCCAGGCGCGGCGTCCGCTCGGGGACGGTGACGGCGACCGCCGGGATCGGACCGCGCGTTCCGGCGCCGACCGCGTACGCGCCGGGCGAGACCTCCGCGAAGCGGAAGCGTCCGTCCCCGTCGGAGGTCGCCGTGGTGACGACCCCGCTGGATAGGTAGGCGTACGAGCGCGTCCCCGGCGATGCGCGCCGGTGCTCGTCGCGAAGCAGGCGGACCTTCTGGTATCGGAGCGGTGTTCCGTCCCGCTCGCGGACGACGCGCCCGGTCACGAGCGCGGCGTCGTCGAGGCCGCAACGGAGCTCCCGCTCCTCGCCCGGGCGGAGGACGAGTGTCGGGGCGACGAGCCGGATCACCGAGACTCCTTCCGTGATCGAGATGCGCAGCGGGACGTCGGAGGGGAGCCCTTCGACCGTCGCCCGGCCGTGTTCGTCGACCTCCGCTCTGAACACCTCGTCCCGCAGGTCGGGGCCTCCGAGGGTGACGACGCTCGAGCCGAACCGAGGGTCCTCGTCGAGCGCCCCCGCGTCGACGCGGACGTGGATCCACGGG